>JAKAJA010000186.1 GCA_021814085.1 Acidobacteriota bacterium
CCGGACCGGATGAAAGATGGAGCCTTGTAGCCTTGTAGGGTGGAGCCGAGCGCGCTCAAGGCGGGCGAGCCTCCACCAAAGAGGGGCATGAAACCAGCAAATGGTAGGCAGCAAGGGGACGCTGTCTACCCTACCTGGTTGCCCCATGTTCTTCCGTAGGCGAGGATACACATCCTCGCCGGGCTGGGATCAAAAGCGAGTGACACCGTAGACGAGCTACACAGCTCGCCGGGCCGGGTCAGGGGCGACGGACTCCGTAGGCGGGGATACACATCCCCGCCGGGCCGGGATATGTATCCCGGCCTACGCAGGAAAGGCTAACCTGCGGACCTGTCATCGGGATGGGCCGCAGGGCTCGGTTCATCCGCGCCGGCAGCGCTTGCGGCAGCAATAGACTTGAATTGCGTATCGTGTCCCCCGAATTTGAGCAATAGACTTGAATTGCGTATCGTGTCCCCCGAATTTGTGTCCCTCGAATTTGACGTATCGTGTCCCCCGAATTTGAATTCCTGCAAAGGCGCAAGGCGCCGCTGGGCTTTTCGGAAGGTACCTGCTTCTCGCATTGTATAGATACCAAAGAAACCTCTTACGGCGCAATAATCGATCTGCTAGCAAAGCGCGGCCCTGCTTTCCTATCGATCGCGGGGGAATGAACCTTTCTGGCGCCAAGTTTGGTATGATGATCCCGACCCGACGGCGCGCCGGGCCGGAGTGGAGCGAGGGTTTATGGCCAAGAAATCCCTAAAAGCGAGGATTGCACCCTGGCTGGCGCTCGTGATCCTGTCCGCCCTCTTCCACGTCCACGCCCCCGACGAACCCGTCCTTGGCGGCTCCCGCCTCCTGGCTTCGGATGCCGGTTGCCCAGCGTGCGCGACCCTCCGCTCGGGCATGGACGAACCCCCGGCCCCCGAGATCCTTCCGGACCAGGCGCCCCTGGCCAGGCCCGTCGATCCTGTCTGTCCCGCCCCCCACGTGTCGCTCCAGCGGCCCGCAGCGGCCGTCCGAGGTCCTCCCGCCCAACCGGCAGCCTGAACTCAGTCATTTCAGCGCAGCTCCACCGGTTGAGCAGGAGGATTCATGAAGTCCGTGAAGTTCATCGCTTGTTCCGCGTTCATATACGCCTTGGGCGCCAGGGCCCAGACCCCTGCAGCGCCCACGCCCGAGGACCTCCAGAAGCAGATCCAGGCCCTGCAGCAGCAGATGCAGCAGATGATGCAGGGGTACCAATCCCAGATCAAGACCCTCCAGGAGCAGATCGACGCCCTCAAAGCGGCCCAATCTCCCGCGGCCGCTCCGGCGCCCGAGGAGGCGGCCCAGGGCTCGGTGCCGCCCATCCCCTCGGCGCCGCCCTCGCCCGCCCTCCAGAACCCGGCCATCTCCGTCCTCCCGGACTTCACCTATTCGTCCGGCAACGACCCCTACTGGAAAAGCCAGAACGCCTTCCAGGTCAGGGAGGTGGAGCTGGCCCTGAGCGCCGCCATCGATCCCTACGCCACGGCGAATGTCTACCTCTCGCTGGAGAACGGCCACCTCAACGCGGAGGAGGCCTACGCGATGTTCCCCGGCCTTCCGGGGGGCTTCTCCATGAAGGTCGGCAAGTTCTACGCCGACTTCGGCAAGCAGAATGCCATGCACACGCACATGTGGTTCCAGGCAGATCAGCCCCTGGCCCTCCGCACCATGCTGGGAGACGAGGGTCTCAACGACGTGGGCGTGAGCGTGAACCACCTCCTGCCGACGCCGTGGATGAGCGACCTGACCGTGGAGGTGACGGGGGGCCGGAACGCGGACGTCTTCGGCGGGGCCCGTTCGGACTTGGCCTACAACGTTGCGTGGCGAAATTTCTGGGACCTCACCGACAACGCCAACCTGGAGGCGCAGCTCTCCCTGGCGGGCGGGAAGAACGCCACGGGCCATGGCACGGGACTTGGCAACCTATCGGTGACCTACCGCTACAAGCCGCTCTCTTCGGGAACCAGGGCCTCCTTCCTGTGGCGGACCGAGGTGATACGGGAGAACTACCGGGGCATGGACGGCATCAACCGGTCCACGGGGGCGTTCTCTTACGTGGACTGGCAGTTCACGCGGGGGTGGTTCGCGGGCCTGCGGGCCGACTATGCGGAGCATCCCTCCGATCCGCGCATGCACGACAAGGGCGGAGCGCTGACCCTGACCTTCTTCCCGAGCGAATTCCAAAAATTCAGGCTCCAATACGAGCGCATCGATTACGCCGGGCTGGGCCCCAGGAACGCGCTGGTGTTCGAGTACGGTTTCGCCATCGGACCCCACGGGGCGCATCCGTTCTGAGGATAAGGAACGGGAGAACGGGAGAAGGGGAGAAGGGGAGCGGAACCGCGGATTGGCCACCATGCGGTTCTTCTCCTCCCTGCTCCCTGCTACCGAAAGGAGATTGAAATGAAACGAACCATCATGGCTGCACTGATAATCGCCGGAACCGCCATCTCGGCAACGGCCTCCGGAAAACTCAACGTCGTATCGGTGTATCCGGATTATGGCTGGCTTGCCTCGCAGGTGGGCGGGGATCACGTGACCGTGTCCGTGCTTGCCAAGGGGACCCAGGACCCGCACTTCGTGGACGCCAAGCCGTCCTTCCTCGTAGCCCTCCACAAGGCGGACCTCCTGCTCGTGAACGGGCTGCAGCTCGAGGTGGGCTTCCTGCCGCCCCTCCTCCAGCAGTGCGGCAACGCCAAGATCCAACCCGGAGCCCCCGGCTACGTGGACCTCTCCACCTTCGTCAAGCCCATCGAGGTGCCGGTGGGCGGCGTGGACCGGTCCATGGGGGACATCCACCCCTACGGGAATCCCCACTATCACTTGGACCCGCGCAACATGGCCGCCATCGCCAGGGGGCTGGCCGGCGTGTTCGCGGCGGCCGATCCCTCCCACGCCGCGGACTTCGACAAGAGCGGGGCGGCCGTGTCGGCCCAGCTCCTGAGCCTGGACGCCGAGGTCGCGCACGACCTGGCCCCCATTAAGGGCGCCCCCGTGGTGGCCTACCACGCCACCCTCGATTACTTCTTCCTCCACTACGGGTTCAACGTGGTGGGCTTCGTCGAGCCCAAGCCCGGCATCAAGCCTTCGCCCGTGAGCCTCATGGAGCTTGAGAAATCCATTCGGGACAAGGGGGTGAAGCTCCTCATCGTGGAGAACTACGAGGACGTCAAGATCGCGGACAAGGTCGCAAGGGACACGGGTGCCCGCGTTGCGGTGATCCCCTCCTATACGGGCGGCGCCCCCGATGCGCAGACCTACCCCGCTCTCATGCGGGCCATCGTTCACGATCTCCTGGAGGCCTCCCGTGGCTGACCCGCTCTTCGCCGCCGAAGGCCTGGCCATCGGCTACGGCAGGCCCCTCCTGCGCGATCTCACGTTTTCCATCGGGCGGGGGGAATACTGGGGCATCTTCGGCCCCAACGGGGCGGGCAAGACGACCCTCATCAAGACGCTCCTTGGCGTCCAGCGCTCCCTCGGCGGCACACTGAGGAAGGCCGAGGGCCTCCGTCTGGGCTATGTTCCCCAGCTCACGAGCGTGCGGGAGAGCCTGCCCCTCTCGGTCCGGCAGGTGGTGGAGCTGGGCGCCCTTGACCTCAAGGGCCTGCCGCCCGTGGGCGAGGCCCTCGCCCGCGTGGGGTTGCGAGATATGTCACGGGAGCGCTTCAGCGCCCTTTCGGGGGGACAGCGCCAGCGGGTCATGGTGGCCCGCGCCCTCCACCGCCGGCCCGACGTCCTCGTCCTGGACGAACCCACGAACGGCGTGGACCTTCTGACGCGCCAGGCGCTGCGCGTCCTCATGCGCGAACTCAACGGGGAAGGGGTGGCGGTCCTCCTCATCACCCACCTCCTCAACGAGATCGGCCCAGAAGTGGGGCACTTCCTGTGGCTCGATTCGCGGGAGGGGCTCTTCCTCGCGGGGGAGCGGGAGTCGGTGCTGGGGGACTTCAGGCTCCGGAAGGCTTACGGCGCCGGGCTCAGGGCCGTGGACGTGGCGGGCGAAACGGTGCTGGCCTGGACGAACGGGGTGGAGGCGAGCCATGCTTCTTGAGACCCTGGCGCTCGTGAAATGGCCCCTCCTCGGGGCCGTGCTGGCCTCCCTGCCCTTGGCCTACTTCGGCGTCTTCCTCCTGGAACGGCGCATGGTTTTCGTGAGCGTGAGCCTGGCCCAGGCGGCCCTGTGCGGCGCGTCCCTGGCCTTCTTCTTCGGCTGGGAGCCCAGGCTCGTGGGGCTGGCCGTGGTGGGGGCGGTGATCGCGGCCCTCGCGCTGCGGGGGCGGGGCGGACGGGAGTCCCTGCCGGAGGATGCCGTCCTGGGGATCCTCTACGTGGTGCTCGGCGGCCTCTCGGTGATCTTCCTGAGCAAGAGCGCGCAGGGAGGGCTGGACGAGGCGACGCTGCTGTTCGGCTCCCTCCTGGGGGTCTCGCCCAAGGACGTGGCGGTCCTCGCCGCCGTGTGCGGCCTCCTCCTCGTAGGGGGGCTCCTCCTCCACAAGCGCTTTCTGGCCGTGGCCTTCGATCCCGAGACGAGCCGTGTGCTGGGGCTCCGCGTAGGTCTCCTGGAACTGGCCTTCTTTTCCGGGCTGGGGGCGCTCCTGGCGGTCTCTATCGGCCAGATCGGGGTCCTTCTCTCCTTCGCCTACCTCGTCCTCCCCGCGGCCGCCGCTCGCGGCATGGCCAAGACGACCCGGGGCGTCTTCGCCTCGGCGGCCTGTATCGGAGCCCTGGGGAGCGCCGTGGGGACCCTGGCCTCCATCCACTGGGACGTGCCCACGGGGGCGGCCATCTGCCTGGCCCTCGCCGTGCCCGTCCCCTTCACCCTCGCATTCGCGCGGCGGCGCTGATACCACATTGCC
>JAKAJA010000187.1 GCA_021814085.1 Acidobacteriota bacterium
CGTCAGCCTGGACCCACGACCGCTCGTCCCGCGTGGCGAGGTCGATGTAGACCCCCGTGTCTCCCACCACGTTGGTGACGAGGATGACGGGAACCTCCGGGTACCGCCTTTTCACCTTGTGGCTCAGGATGAGACCGCTGTCCATGTTCTCCATCATCACGTCGAGGATGGCCATGTCCGGCCTGGAGTCCTCGAGGATGGCCACGGCGTCCTTCTCGGAGCCGGCGGTGAGGACGCGGAAGCCAGCGGCTCCGAGCTCGAGGGAGAGCTGCGCGCGGAAGTCGTCGTCGTCATCCACAACGAGGATGGTCTTCTGCTCTTCTGCCATTGTCCTTCCTTCGGCGCGGCGCCCGCTGGCCCGCGCGTCGTCAATCCCGCTGTCCGTGCCTCGGGAGGACCACCGTGAAGGTGGTGCCAGTGGGGCCCGCCGCCGGGTCGACGTTGGTTTTGACCTGTATGTCTCCGCGGTGCATCTTGACGATGCCGTAGGTCACGGGCAGCCCAAGCCCCGTGCCCTTGCCGATGGGCTTGGTGGTGAAGAAGGGCGTGTAGATCTTGTTCAGGTGCTCCTCGGGGATCCCCGTTCCCGTGTCGGAGACGGAGAAGAACACGTGCCCATCCCGAGCCCCCGTGGCCACCGCGAGGATCCCGCCGCCGGGCATGGCCTCCATGGCGTTTCTCACCAAGTTGGAGAGGACCTGGACCATCTGATCGCGGTCCAGCTCCGCCAAGAGGGAGGGCGACTCGTGTTCCACATCGACAGTGATGCCCTCGGGGGCCGGGACCGTTCGGAGGGCCTGGGACACGAGCTCGCACAGGTCCGTCTCCTGGAGGAGGACCTTGTTCTGGCGGGCGAAATTGAGGAGGCCCGACACGATCTTCTTGCACCGGTCCGCCTCGTTCACGATCATGGACAGGTCGGCCCTGAGGGCCGTGTCCGTGGAGGCTTCCTCGAGGAGGGTGTGGGCGTAGAGGAGGACAACGCCAAGCGGGTTGTTCACCTCGTGGGCGATGCCCGCCGCGAGCTGCCCCATGCTCGCCAGCCGCTCGGAGTGCATGAGGGCCTGCTGCGTGCTCGCCAGCTGGCTGTTCGTCTCCGCCAGCTCGCCCACGGTCTTCCTGAGCTGGTCGATGGTGTGGGGGAGGCACATCTCGCTCTCCGCGAGCCCGCGGTGGATTGCCACGGCGTGCTCCGCGCAGGTGTCGTAGCCGCATGCCCCGCAGTTCAGCTCGTCCTCGGGCCCCAGCTTCCCCATGCGGGCCATGATCTCCCGCAGGAGGTCGGGGGAGGGTTCGGCGGCGCGCTGGTCCTTGGCGCTGAAGGTCCTGCCGAGGTCCAGGCCCAGAAAGCGCGCCACGTCCTTTTCCCAGCGGGCCTTGTCGAGGGTCTCCATGCTGGCGCGGACGTACTGGCTGACCCGTGCCCGGCGCCGGAAGAGGGGGGCTTGGGATGTCATGCCCGAGCCCATGATGCACCCGTTGCAGCAGAGGACCTCGAGGAGGTGCGCGTTCAGGTCCTCCGACTCGAACTCCTTGATGACTTCCACGAAGCTGCTGCGCCCGTCCGCCGCCACCACGTCGCTGGCGAGGAGATCCTCGCGGATATGGGCGGCCTGGAGCATACCGCGGCTCATGGGGAAGAGGGCGCCCAGGCCGCCGTGGGGCGCATCGAAATCGGACGCGGGGACGCTGCCGGGGACCAGGCCGTGCACCTTGAGCATCTGCCGTATCTCGGCGAAGGTGAGGGCCTCGTCCACGTCGCCCGAGGACTCGTTCCAGGCCTCCTCCTTCTTGGCCACGCAGGGGCCGACGAAGACCACCCTCGTGTCCTTGCCGTGCAGATCCTTTATGACCCTGGCCGTGGCCACCATGGGCGAGACGATGGGGGCGAGGAACTGGATGAGGTTCGGGTGGTACCGCTCCACGTAGCCCACGATGGCCGGGCACGTCGTGGAAATGTAATAGCCCTTGGGGTCGCGGTCCAGCAGGAGCCTGTACTCGGCGGCCACCAGGTCGGCCCCGAAGGAGACCTCGTGGACGTATGCGAAGCCCATCTTTCGAAGGAGCCCAACGAGCTGGCCGGGGGCCATGTCGCGGAACTCCGCCGGAAAGCTGGGGGCGATGCACGCGGCCACCTTGGCGCCGGAGGCCAGGAGGTCCTCCACGGGGGTCACGGAGCTCGCCACCTGCTTGGCCCCCTGGCTGCAGACCCTCACGCAGTTCCCGCAGCCGATGCACCGCTCCGGGATGACCTCCGCCTGCCACCCCGCGATGCGGATGGCCTTCGCCGGGCACTCCCGGACGCAGGTGTAGCAGACGCGGCAGCGCTCGGGAATGGTGGAGACGAGCTTCGCCCTGGCGGAGGAAGTGGCCATGGTCCTTTGCTTGTCCTCAGGTGACCACGCGCCTGGGCGCGTAGTGGGTGTGGAGGAGCGCGTGGCTGGTTTCGCCGAGCGGCTCCCCGAGAAAATCGTCGTAGAGGGCTTTGACCGCCCCGTTTTTGTGGGACACGCGCACGGGCTCGCCGGCGTCGAGGGCATAGAGAGATTTCATTCTCTCGCCGAGGGCCTTGGGGTCGGTCCCCATGAGCTGGCCCCCCCCGCCGATGCACCCGCCGGGGCAGGTCATGACCTCGATGAAATGGAGCTTCTTGCGGCCCGCCTTCACCTCTTCGATGACCTTGCGGGCGTTGCCGAGGCCGCTGGCCACCGCGAGCCCCAGCTCCACGTCCCCGATGCGCACGGTGCTCTCCTTGACGCCTTCCAGTCCCCTGAAGGCGGGGGCCTCGAGGTGTTCCAGCTCCTTCCCCGTGAGGAGGAAGTGGGCCGTGCGGACGGCCGCTTCCATGACCCCGCCCGTGCCTCCGAAGAGCTTGCCCGCGGAGGAGCGCTCGCCGAAGGGTCGGTCCGCCTCCTCGGGGGCGAGGGACTCGTGCTCCAGGCCGTACATGCGGATGAGTTCCACCAGCTCGCGGGTCGTGAGGACGGCGTCGATGTCGTTGAGGCCGTCCCGGATCATCTCGGGCCGCGAGGATTCGAACTTCTTGGCGGTGCAGGGCATGACGGCCACGGAGAAGATCTTCTCCGGCGCCATGTTCCGCTGCCGCGCGAAGTGGGTCTTGATGACGGCCCCGAGCATCTGCTGGGGGCTCTTGCACGTGGAGAGGTTGTCCGTGAGCTCGGGGTAGAACTCCTCCACGAATTTGATCCAGCCGGGGGAACAGCTGGTCATCATGGGGAGGGGGCCGCCTGTCCGGATGCGCCGGACGAGCTCGGATGCCTCCTCCATGATAGTGAGGTCGGCGCTGAAGGCCGTGTCGAAGACGTAGTCGAAGCCCAGTCTGCGCAGTGCGGCCACGAGCTTCCCGCTCACGTCCTGCCCGAGGGGGTAGCCGTAGGCTTCGCCGAGGGTCACCGATACGGCGGGGGCGAACTGGGCAACCACGACGGTCTCGGGGTCCGCCAGCGCCCCGATGACCTTCTTCACGTGGCTCTGCTCGTGCAGGGCTCCCGTGGGGCAGACCATGACGCACTGCCCGCAGAGAATGCAGCTGCTCAGGTTGAGGGCCTCGTCGAAGGCGGGGCCCACCTTGGTGGCGCTTCCCCTCCCGATGAAGTCGATGGCCCCCACGGTCTGGATCTCCTCGCAGACGCGCACGCATTTGCCGCAGAGGATGCACTTGGAGGGTTCGCGCGTGAGGGCGGGGCCGGAGACGTCCACGCGGCCCTCGCGCCTCAGCCCGGTGAAGCGCCGCTGGCGGACCCCCAGCTCCTCGGACAGCTCCTGCAGCTGGCAGGTGCCGTTTCTCACGCAGTAGAGGCAGTCGTCGGGATGGTTGGAGAGGAGGAGCTCCACGATGGTTTTTCTGGACTGCACGGCCCGCGGGGAATGGGTGTGGACCTTCATCCCCTCGGCAACGGGGTAAGAACAGCTGGGGATGAGTCCACGCTGCCCTTCCACTTCCACGACGCAGAGACGGCAGGCTCCCGTGGGCGGGAGGCCGTCCAGGTTGCAGAGCGTGGGGACCTTGACGCCGGCTTTCCGTATGGCCGCCAGCAGGGTCTCCCCGGGCTGGGCTTCCACGGGCCGGCCGTTGATCTCTATGCGCATGGTCGTCCTCGCCTCAGTGCACCAGAACGGCATGGGTGCGGCAGACGGAGAGGCACGTCCCGCAGGCGATGCACTTGTCCTGGATGATGTAGTGGGGGCTCTTGAGCGCCCCCATGATAGCCTCCGTGGGGCACTTCTTGAGACATAGGGTGCATCCCTTGCAGGCCTCGGCGTCGATGGTGTAGGTGAGCAGTTGGGCGCAGACCCCCGCGGGGCAATGCCGGTCGTAGATGTGGGCCTCGTACTCGTCCCGGAACCAGTGGAGGGTCGAAAGGACGGGGTTGGGCGCCGACTGCCCCAGCCCGCAGAGGCTGCTGTCCTTGATGACCTCCGCGAGCTCGTTGAGGGCCATGACCCCCTGGAAGCGCTGGAGCGCCTCGGCGTCCTTCTCGCCGCGACGGCCCCGGGTGATGGCCTCCAGGACCTCCAGCATGCGCCGCGTGCCCTCCCGGCACGGGATGCACTTGCCGCAGCTCTCCTTCTGGATGAAGTCCATGAAGAACTTGGCCACGTCCACCATGCACGTGTCCTCGTCCATGACCACGAGGCCGCCCGATCCCATCATGGCCCCCACGGTCTTGAGGGACTCGTAGTCGATCTGGATGTCCAGGTGCGAGGAGGGAATGCATCCCCCCGAAGGGCCGCCGATCTGTACGGCCTTGTAGGCTTTGCCGCCGGGGATGCCGCCCCCCACGTCGAAGACGATCTGCCGCACGGTGGTGCCCATGGCCACTTCCACGAGGCCCG
>JAKAJA010000188.1 GCA_021814085.1 Acidobacteriota bacterium
ACGCAAGACGTGGAGTACCTCTACGACGACAACGACAAGGTCTACGCCTTCCCGGCGAAGCTCACGGACGTGACCCTCTATGCCCGTTGGCTGTACGCCTTCGCCAACAGGACGGCCTGGAGGGCGGGCGTCGAGCTCCGGGCCATGGACGCCTCCTACGGTGCCCTGTCTGTCCTCGAGCCCTACCCCCTACCCGCCCCGGACCTGGCCCCGCGACGTTTCCGGGGCATCCTGGGCTACTGGGGGGTGAGCCAGGACCGCTTCGCCACCTACAGGAACCTCCAGTACATGGCCCACACGGAGGACATCAACCTCGGGTGGGACGCGGAGGTTCACGCGGGCTGGATGGGCAAGGCCCTGGGCAGTTACGAGGACGCGTGGTACGGCGAGTTCACGGCCCACAAGGGGACCCTCCTCTCGGACAGCTCGCTGCTGATTTTCGACGGAGCGGGCCACGGATTCAAGACGGGCGGGGGCAGTCAGGACGTGTACACCGACCTGTCCTTCTCCTTCTACAACCAGTCCCTGCCCATGCAGACCCTGGCCGCGAACCTCGAGCTCACGGTGGGCAGCAACCTCTATCCCGAGGATGCCATCTACATCGGCGGCTTCGACGGCCTCCGCGGGTACCCCTACCGCTATCGGACGGGGGACCGCCGCTGGCTCTTTTCGGCGGAGGACCGGATCGTCACCCCATGGACATTCTGGGGGCTGGTCCAGGTGGGGTTCGTGGCCTATGTGGACGCGGGGGCCATCCGCACCTTCGACGGGCATTTCACAAAGACCTACGCCGACGTGGGAGGAGGCCTGAGGTTCGGCAACCTCAAGAGCACCTTCGGGAGGGTCTTCCTCCTCACCGTGGCCGTGCCCCTGGTCAAGGACCCGGGGTTGGACAACTATCAGATTGTCGCTGGCACGGTCATAAGGTTCTGAGCGGGAGGTGGGGGCACCTCCCGCTCAGCGGCCGGCTTGGGAGGGCCGGCCTTCAGGGGGGTTCTGGCAAAGCCTTAGTAGGGCCGGTCGGGCAGTTCCGGGGCCTCCTCCGGCGCGAGGGCATCGAGGACATCCAGCAGGATCTGCTCGTCCGGTTGGACCCCCTCGGTGCTCTGTCCCCTAACGATGACAACCTTCACCCCCGGGCCCTTGCCCAGGTGGCTGCCTTGGGGGGGATCGGCCTTCACATCGACTTTCACCTTGGCAAAGGCGGCTCCGGCGGCGGAAACTGTCACCGTAGCGTGACATGAGGCCACGACGTCCTGCCCCGTGAGGATCACCGAGGGGGGGTCAAAGGCCACCGCCGCCCTACCAGTGCCGCCGTAGGTCATGGGAACCGTGACAGGGTAGGGCGGCTTGGCGCTCTTGCCGGAGAGGTCCACCTGAAGCACGAAGGCGTCACCGGCCTTGAAGGAGGGCACTTTGAAGATGACCACCGTGACGCCCTCGGAGTTCCTGATGACGGTAGCCGCCGGGTTGCAGGTGGCGGGATCCACATCGTAGTGGAGGCGGGCCGCCGATCCCTGCCCCAGCAGTTTCTGGCCTGTAAGAAGAGCAAGGACACATACAAACAAACCGAAGACGCGCTTCATCGCCGTCCTCCATCTCTAGTTGCCACGACAGACCACCCTGTTCCTTGAGACCAATATGGTGCCCCCGCGGCCGTCGTGCAACGTGGGCCGCCCGCGATCCTCGTGTGCTAAAATCGCCTCGCCTTCCCTGGAGGAGCCCATGGAGCAGATGGCCGTTCTCAAGCAGGTGGACCTCTTCAGAGGGCTGGACAGCCTGGAGCTGGTTCAGGTCTCCAAGCTGGTGAAGCACCGCCGGTTCGAAGCGGGGGGCAGGGTGATTGAGGAAGGGGAGCCGGGGTTCTCCCTCTACGCCGTGAAGACGGGCATGTTCAGGGTGCTCATCGAGGCCCACGGCGAGGTGAAGGAGGTCGCCAACTTCGTCTCGGGCGATTCCTTCGGTGAGCTGGCCCTCATCGACCACGCCCCGAGATCCGCCAGCGTGGAGGCCGTAACCTCGGGGGAGGTCCTCGAGTTCGACGACAAGGCCTTCGAGACCCTCATGTCCCACAGCGCCGAACTGCGGCTGAAATTGCTCCAGAACCTGGTGAAAAATCTGGCGGCCAAACTGAGACGTGCCAACGACCGCCTGGCACAGATTCTCTAGCGCCTGTCTGAAAATAGGACGCCTCCGGCGAGTCGCACCCGGGGGTGATTAACGTGTACAATCACCTGGTCCGGGACCGTGCGTGCGGTCCTCAAGAGTGGGACAGGTCCCCACCCCGCAGCCCCATCCCGGCTTTGAGGAGACAGAGATGAAAGGTATCGTCACCGCCCTTGTCATCGGACTCACCGCCCTCGGCACGTTGGCCGCGGACAGCCGGGTTCCGAGCACCTCCCAGCAGCCCGCACCCTCCGTATCGGGCGCCGTAAAGCCCACCAAGAAGGCCGTCACCGTGGTGGTCATCGACATGGGGCGTATCGTGAGGGAAGCGGCCATGTCGAGGGCCATCCAGGCCGATTTCCAGGCCTGGGGCGACAGCGTGAAGGCCACCATGCAGCCCAAGGCCGATGCCCTCAAGGCCAAGCAGGAGGCCCTCAAGAACGAAGGGGCCAAACTCACCGCCGACCAGAAGCAGACGAGGGAGAAGGAGATCGCCCTGCTCCAGAGCGAGCTGGGACAGATCCAGCAGAAGGCCCAGCAGGAGTATCAGGGGAGGCAGCAGGCGGCCGAGGAAAGATTGCGCGCCGCCTTCGAGCCCGTCCTCGACGCGCTGGGCAAGGAGTACGGTTGGGACATCATCCTGAACAAGGGCGGCGACAAGCTCGTCTGGAGCTCCGAAGCGGTGGACCAGACGGACCTGGTGCTCGCCCGGTTCAACGCCGCCAACCCCGCCCCGGCACCTGCACCCGCCGCGGCGGCTCCCGCGACCGCCGTCCCGGCTCCCAAGCCTGCCAAGTAACCCAACGCGACCATGAACGGCCACGGCCGCCCTTCACGGGGCGGCCGTTCTATTTCTAGCCTTGGGTGTCTCATACCAACTTGCCTTCGGTGCTAGAGGGATCACTCTTTCCTGAAGGCCGGCTGCACATCCCGGCCGCGGCGAGGATGTGTAGCTCGCCTGCGGGACCCAACGGACGGACGGCAAGTTGGTATCCCCCGTCCCCTACTCGAACTCCTCGTCGCCCGTGGAATCGCAGATCTGGCAGTCCTTGCAGAGGGGGATCTTGTCCATGAACCCCTCCGCGTAGAGGCGGCGGATCTGGACGGCCTTTGGGGAGTTCCAGACATCGAGGATGGAGGTCTCATCCACGTTGCCCAGGACCACCTTCCGCGTGTAGTCGGTGCAGCAGAGGACCATGTCGCCGTTCCAGAGGATGTAGGCCTGCTTGAAGAGGCGGGTGCAGTTGGCGAAGCGCCTGAGGGGCTTGTGGGACGGGGCGAGGGTGGAGGCGATGACGATGTTGCCGCCGCGGTTTTCCAGGGGCGTCCACTTGCTCTGCACGCCCTTGCTCCGCCAGAAGGCCACCGCCTTGTCCGTGTCGATGAGGTTGGTGGCCACCATGGTGACGACGATCTTGAAGCGCTTCTCTCCCCCGGCGGCCTTCCACTTCCCGATGAGGTTCTCCACGTTGGCGAGGGTCTTCTCGAAGACGAGGCTCCCCCGCATGGTGGCCTCGTAGCCCGCCTTCTCCACCCCCTGGAAGGAGATGTAGAGGGCGTGGAGGGCGTCCATCTGGAGGAGGCCATCCACCGTCTTGTCGTCCAGGCGCGATCCGTTGGTGGTGAGGACGATCTTGGCCTCCGGGATCCGCCTGTGGATCTCCCGGATCCTTTCCACCATCTCGGGATCGAGGAAGGGCTCGTTGTTGAGGTAGGGCGAGATCCGCCGCACGCCGTAGCGGGCCATCTCGTCCACGATCTTCTCGAAGAGTTCGGGCTTCATGCGGCCCTTGGGCTGGCTCTCGATGGTGTCGGGATAGGGACAGAACACGCAGGCGGCGTTGCAGGCCGAATGGGTCTCGAACTGGACGGTCCTCGGGAAGGAGGGCACGTGGCGCCTCGTTGTGGAACGCCACATGCGCCCGGCGAAGGAATCCTCCTCCGAGGGCACGTAGTATCTCGACTTGAGGGTTTTCAACGCCTCCACCAGCGTACCTCCCAGAGCGCTGCAACAACGGGAAGGGGAGATAAATCCCGGGGGATGGCCCGCTCTTTCCCCGCGGAGATCGAAGCCTACTTCTCCATCTCCTGGAGGATGGCGGCGCAGGCGGCTCCCGGGTCGGGGGCTGAAGTGATGGGACGGCCCACCACGAGGAAATCGGCGCCCGCCTCCACCGCGCCGCGCGGCGTGGCGATGCGCTTCTGGTCCTGGACGTCTGCTCCCGCGGGCCTGATGCCGGGGCAGACGGTGAGGAACCGGGAGCCGCAGGAGCCTTTGATGGGGGCGGCCTCCTGGACCGAACACACCACGCCGTCGAGCCCAGCGCCCTTGCCCAGGAAGGCGAGGCGCAGGGCCGCCTCCGCGGGTGTTCCCAAGTAACCCACGGCGGCCACGTCCTCGGGAGAGAGGCTGGTCAGCACGGTGACGCCCACGACCATGGGCCTGGGGAGGCCGAGCCTGGCGGCCTCTTCGGCGGACTCGTCCCGGGCCGCGGCGCACATGGCGTGGCCCCCGGCGCAGTGCACGTTGAAGAGGGCGGCCCCCGTCCGGGCCACGACCCGGGAGGCGGCCCCTACGGTGTTGGGGATGTCGTGGAGCTTCACGTCGGCGAAGACCTTGAACCCCTTCGACGTGACGCGCTCCACGAGGGGGAGGCCGAAGGCGTAGATGGATTCGAACCCGAGCTT
>JAKAJA010000189.1 GCA_021814085.1 Acidobacteriota bacterium
CGATCGCGGGACGGCGGCATCTCCCGCGGAGGGCCCTTGGGGGACCGGCCCCACGCGAATTCCCGCGGGCAGCCGCTGTTCGCGCCCCTCCGCTCCCACGTCCAGCGTGTAGACCCAACGCGGCGCGCGCCGCCCCTTCCGGGCGTCCAGGGAGCGCCTCACTACGGTCACTTCGTGGATGTCTTCGATGCGGATGGCGAGGGTCCTGGCTACGGCCAGCTTGAGGGCATCGTCCCCGGAGCGTCCCAGGGGGAGCTCGATCCCCCACACGCGGAAGCGGTTCACCGGGGACGCCTCACGGTTCCATGTTCCTTCACCCGCTCGCCCCTTCCCCCGCTCCCCCGCTCAATTTACGCTAGGCCGCCCCAGTCGTAGCCGGCGTCTTCGATGGCGCCGCGGATGGCATCCAGCTCCATGCCTTCCCCTTCGACGATGACCGTGGAGGTGGCGTGGTCAGCCTTCGCGGCCTTCACCCCCTCCACCTTCTGAATGGCCGAGACGATGGCCCTCTCGCACCCACCACAGGTCATTCCTTTAACGATCAGGGTGTACTTTGTCATGGGGTCCTCACTTTGCCATGCCAGATCGATGATTCGAGGAGCGAAATGGGAAACGCGAGCCGGGAGGGTGTTCAACTCCCTGCTCCCTGCTCCCGGACTTATTTCCCCTTGTCCGCTTCTCCCAGGGCCTTCATGCCCTCCCCGATCATGTCCATGACCCTCTCCACGCTCGGGGCTTCGCAGTAGACGCGCAGGGCCGGCTCGGTACCCGACTGGCGGAAGAGGATCCAGGACCCATCCGCGAGATGGACCTTCGTGCCATCGAGGCCGTCAAGGCTCTCCACCTTCACGCCGCAAAGTTCCTGGGGGGGCCTGGCGGCCATGGCCGCGACCTGCCGCTGTCCCTTCTCGGGGACCACGTGGAAATCGCGCCGGCGGAAGTGGAACTCCCCGAACCTGGCGTAGAGCTCCTGCAGGAGCTGGAGGGAGTCCTTGCCCCGCTTGACCATCATCTCCAGGAGAAGGAGGTTGATGAGGACGCCGTCGCGTTCGGGCAGGAACCCTTGGATCGCTATGCCACCGCTCTCCTCACCGCCGATGAGCACGTCCTCTTTCTGCATGAGCTCGGCGATGTACTTGAAGCCCACGGGCTTGTTCACGTAGGGGAGGCCCGCGCTTTCCGCGATGCGCTTGAGATAGAGCGTGTTGGCGTTATTGGAGACCAACATCCCCCGCTGTCCCCGGTGCTCGATGAGGTAGAGGGCCAGGAGGGCGATCATCTCGAGGGGCGTGAAGAGCGAGCCGTCGCGGTTCACCCCCCCCGAGCGGTCGGCGTCTCCGTCGGTGGCGAGGCCGACCATGGCCCCGCATTCGAGGACCGCGTCTCTCAGGACGTCAAGGTACTCTTCCTTCGGCTCCGGGGCCCTCCCTCCGAAGAGGGGATCGCGATTGGCCCTCAGGGTCCTGATCTCGCAGGTCTTGGAGCCAACCCAGCGCTCGAGCAGGCGCCCCCCGACGCCGTTCATGGAATCCACCGCCACCTTGAGCGACGATTCGCGGATGGCCTTGATGTCCACGAGGGATTCGATGAATCGCCCGTAGCCTTCGTCCAGCGGCGTCTCGATGACCCTGCCCGCGTTCTTCGCTTCCCGAAGGGGGATGGTTCGCACGGGGTTCTTCCCCAGGAACTCCTCCACCTGGCGCGTGGTCTCGGGGGAGGCGCTGCCCCCGAATCGCTCCTTGATCTTGAACCCGTTGTACGTGTAGGGGTTGTGGCTCGCGGTGATGACCACGCCCACGGGAAGGTTGTGGGTGCGTACGTAGTAAGAGACGTGCGGGGTGGGGCAGGCCACGGGGCTGAGGAAGACCGTCACTCCGTTGGCCGCCAGAACTTCCGCCACCGCTCTCGAGAAGTCCTCGGACATGAAGCGGAAGTCGTAGCCGATGGCCACCCGCTTGTCCTCCGACTTGTCCTCCAGATAGTCCGCCAGCGCCTGGGCCACGATGCGCACGTTCTCGAAGGTGAAATCCTCGGCGATGACGGCCCGCCAGCCGTCCGTCCCGAATCTGATGCTCCGGTCCACGTTTTCACCTCTCAGTTTGGCCCCGCGGCCTCTTCAGGGCGGGGTGTCGAGCCCGGTACCAGCTAACCTTCCAGCTCCATCTGCCGGAGGTACATGCCCGCCTCTTCGGCGGCCGGGTCCATCATGTCCAGCACTTTCCCGGGGTCGAGTGGGAGGAGGGCCATGGTCTTCCTCCGGGCCCTTCCCGCGGCCTTGAATCGGGAGACGAGACCGGACCCGTCGAACCCCGGCATCAGGGCCTCGAGCCGCTTGAGAACCTCGGTGGCGCGCACCCACCACCCCTTCGCCAGGAACAGGAGGGCGCTCTGCAGCAGGGCTTCCTCGCAGTCGGGCGAGAGGCCCAGTAGCTGATCGAGCCTCGCCTCGGCGGCTGCGGCCTTGTCCCGCTTGATGAGGGCGTGGGCGGAGAGGAAACACGCCGCGGGCGTCTCCTCGATGTTGATGGATTTGTCCGCGCAGTTGGAGCTCCCCGCCCATCGGCCTTCCAGGGCGTGGACGAGGGCCATGAGGGTCCATCCCTCATGGTGGACGGGGTCCGCGTTCAGGAGACGGGAGAGCCGCTTCTCGGCCTCCGCCGGGCGCCCGAGGCGGAGTTCCACGTGCGCGCTGGCCAGGAGGGCAGCCGCCGGGGGCGCCTTTTGGCCCACGACCTCCCCCAGACACTGGATGGCCCTGCCATAGTTTCCGAGCCCCGCGAACATCTCGCCCATGTAGGAGAGGAGGGGGAGGTTGTGGGGATCCAGTGCGAGCGCCTCTTCGAGGATCTGAGCCGCGGCCGTGGACTGGAGGCTGTAGAGCAGATCCTCGGCTCGCGCCAGCCTCTCCTCGAATCGGCGCCGGTTCTTGCTCCCCTTGAAAGCGGCGAGCACGTCAGGGCGCGCGTCGAGGCACCACTCCTTGCTGTTCAGGGCCGCCAGGTTGGACAGGGTCTTCTCCCGCCAGCGCCGGTCGAAGTCGCTGGAGACGATGAGCCCCCGTTCTCGAAGCATGTTGGCCAGGACGAGGATGCCCGCCCTGTTCACCATGACGTTTCGCTCCATGAACTCCACCGCGTGCACGAGCAGATCCACGTCCTCGGAGTGGCGGCTCGCCTGCTTCTCCACGTTGGACAGCTTGTCGATGAGGTAGTCTTCGACACCCAGGAACGGCTGCATGTTGGAGGATTCGTTGGACCTGTCCGCCCCGACCACGTAGAGGGGGGCGCCGCATGAACGGCACTTCTCCCGCTCGGCCTCGTTGGATTTACCGCACCGCTGACATAGCATCGGAGCACCTTTCGGTTATTTCATCAGGCCGGTGAAGGTTCGACCGTCCTGCCTTCGCTTTCCCAGAGCCAACGAGCCAGAGAATAATCGAGTCAACGAGTCAACGAGCCAACGAAAAGACCGTTTTCCCTCTGGCATTTGCATTACCTCGCAGGTCCCTTGACTCCTTGATTGCTTCAGTCGTTGGTTCTTTCACTCGTTCACTCGTTGGCTCGTTGGCTCAATATTTATAGAATCCTCGGCCCGTCTTCCGCCCGAGGAAGCCCGCGTCCACCATCTTCACGAGCAGCGGACAGGGCCTGTACTTGGGATCGCCGAGGCCCTCGTGGAGGACGTTGAGGATGAACAGGCACGTGTCCAGCCCGATGAGGTCCGCCAGGGTGAGGGGGCCCATGGGGTGATTCATCCCCAGCTTCATCACGGTATCGATGGCCTCGGGGGTCCCCACCCCTTCCATGAGGCAGTAGACGGCCTCGTTGATCATGGGCATGAGGACCCTGTTGCTCACGAAGCCCGGGTAGTCGTTGACCTCCACGGGCACTTTGCCCATGGTCTTGGAGAGGGCCATCACATCCTCGAGGACGGCGTCCTCGGTGGCGATTCCTCGAATCACCTCCACGAGCTGCATCACGGGCACGGGGTTCATGAAGTGCATGCCGATGACCCTGCCCGGCCGCCTGGTCGTGGCCGCGAGCTTGGTGATGGAGATGGAGGAGGTGTTGGAGGCCAGCACCGCCGAAGCCTTGCAGGACGCGTCGAGCTTCTGGAATATGGCCTTCTTTACGTCGAAGTTCTCGACCACGGCCTCCACGACGATGTCGGCCTCGGCCAGGTCCTCGAGACGGGTGGTCGTCTTGATTCGGCCCAGAATGGCGGACTTTTCTTCAGCCCCCATCTTGCCCTTGTCCACCCCCCGCTGGAGGTTCTTGTCGATGGTGGCCAGGGCCTTCTTGCAGAGGGCCTCGTCCACCTCACACAGGATGACCTGGAAACCGCTCTGTGCCGCCACGTGGACGATGCCGTTGCCCATCGTCCCCCCGCCCACGACCCCGAAAACCTTGACGTCCATCTCGCTTCCTCCTAAGGGCGGCGAACAACGCCCCGCTCACCGGGCTTTCACGGTTTGATGATATCACGCTCTGGAGACACCCCGAAGGCCTGAACCCGTCAGCGATCCACGGTGGCCGAAAGCCGCCCTTCCCTGATCCAGCGTGCCATGGACTCCATCTCGGGCTGGAAGAATCGGTCGCCGTCGAGCGGGGGGAAGGCCTTCCTGGCTTCCTCCAAGAAAGGCCTGAGGGGGCGGGACGGCTCGAGGGGCTCGAGCAGGTGCAGCCCCTGCATGGCGGCCAGTGCTTCGATGGCCAGGACGTTGACGGCGTTCTCCACCACCGCCAGGGCCTTCCTCGCGGCCCAGAACCCCATGGAGACGTGGTCCTCCTGCCCCGCCGAGGTGGGGATGGAGTCCACGCTCGCCGGATGGGATAGGGTC
>JAKAJA010000190.1 GCA_021814085.1 Acidobacteriota bacterium
GGTGTCCTGAGCCCGTGGCGCGCCTCCGTGCCCCAGGTTTACGTGGACGTGGACCAGGAGAAGGTCCTCAAGCAGGGCGTCGCCGTGGGCGACGTCTACCAGACCCTCCAGGCCTTCATGGGCGGCCTCTACGTGAACCAGTTCAACCGGTTCGGGCGGCAGTGGAAGGTCTACCTCCAGGCCGAGGGGACGGACAGGACCAAGCCCGAGGACATGAACCAGTTCTATGTGAAAAACAACGACGGGGACATGGTCCCCCTCGGCTCCGTGACCGCCACGAAGAAGATCTTCGGCCCCGAGTACACGAACCGGTTCAACCTCTTCCGCTCCGCCTGGGTGACGGGCAACGCGGCCCCCGGCTTCAGCTCGGGCGACGCCATGAAGGCCCTCACGGAGGTGGCCAAGGAGGTCCTGCCCACGGATATGAGCTACGCCTGGTGCGACCTCTCCTACCAGGAGGCCAAGTCCTCGGGCACGGCGGCCCTCGTCTTCGGCCTCTCCATCGTCTTCGTCTTCCTCATCCTCGCCGGGCTCTACGAGAGCTGGTCGCTGCCCTTCAGCGTCCTGCTCTCCGTCCCCATCGCCGTGGTCGGGGCCTTCGTGGGCCTCTTCCTGCGCAACTTCGACCTGGACGTCTACGCCCAGATCGGCCTCGTCATGCTCATCGGCCTCGCGGCCAAGAACGCCATCCTCATCGTGGAGTTCGCCAAGATGGAGTTCGACGAGCACGGCCGCTCCCTCGTGGACGCCGCCCTGGAAGGCGCGAGGCTCCGCCTCCGCCCCATCCTCATGACCTCCTTCGCCTTCATCCTCGGGTGCGTGCCCCTGTGGACGGCATCGGGCGCGGGGGCCATCTCCCGCAAGGTCCTTGGCACCGTGGTCATCGTCGGCATGCTGGCCGCCACGGGCATCGCCATCTTCATCATCCCCGCGCTCTACGTCATCGTGGAGCGGTGGTCCGGGGCGGAGAAGAAACGTGACGCCCAGCGCGCCGCGGACACTGCCGCGGGTATACCCCCCCAGGAAGGAGGGCACTGACATGAAACGCACGCTCGCCATCGTCCTCCTGATCGGCTCTTCCCTCGGATGCGCCATGGGGCCCAACTACAAACGGCCCGAGGTGGCCACGCCGGATCAGTACCGCGGCGCCGAGAAACCCGCGGCGGATGTCTCCCTCGCGGACAAGCCCTGGTGGGATCTCTTCCAGGACGAGAACCTGAAAGCCCTCATCGACGAGGCATTGAAGAACAGCCCCGACGCGAAGGTGGCCGCTTGGCGGGTGGAGCAATACCGCGCCCAGGCGGGCATCGCGCGGGCACCCCTCTTTCCCTGGATCGACGCGGACGGCGCCTGGACTCGCGGCCGCGAGTCGTCCTTCGTCTACCCCTCCGGTGAGAAGCCGGTGGCGGAGTCCTACCAGGCCGCCTTCGCCCTCTCCTGGGAGATCGACATCTGGGGCCGCCTGCGGCGCCTGAACGAGGCCGGGAGGGCCCAGTACCTGGCCAGCGAGGAGGCGCGCCGCGGCGTCATGCTCTCCCTCGTTTCCAACGTGGCCATCGCCTACTACCAGCTCTGCGCCATGGACGAGTACCTCGACATCGCCAAGAAGACAACCGGTGCGTTCCAGACGACCTTCGACCTCTTCGACCGGAAGCTCAAGGGTGGTGCCGCGAGCGCCCTCCAGACGAGCAGCGCGCTGGGCGACCTGGGCAACGTGGCGGCCCAGGTGCCCGACCTCGAGGCGAAGATCGTCCAGCAGGAGAACGCCCTCTGCGTCCTCCTCGGGCGCCCGCCGGGCCCCATCAGCCGCTCTGCACTGCCCTCCACGGAGACCCTGCCCCTCGACGTCCCGGCCGGCCTCCCCTCGGCCCTTTTGGAGCGCCGTCCCGACGTTCTGGCAGCGGAGCAGGCGCTCGTCGCCTACAATGCCAACGTGGGTGCCGCCATGGCGAGCATGTTCCCAACCATAAGCCTGACGGGCCTTCTCGGGGGCATCAGCCCGGAGGTGAACCAGCTCTTCGGCGACGGCAAGCGTTGGAGCGTGTCGGCGGGCCTCTTCCAGCCCCTCTTCCACGGCGGCGCGCTCTATTTCCAGTACGAGGCCGCCAAAGCCCTCTACGGGCAGTCCCTGGCCCAGTACGACCAGGCCGTGAACAACGCCTTTGCCGAAACATCCTCGAGCCTCGTGACCAACCAGAAGCTGGCCGAGTCGGAGAAGCACCAGAGATCGTCGGTAGAGGCCTACCGGGAGGCCGTCCGTCTCGCCAACGAGCGCTACAACTCAGGCCTATCCAGCTACTTCGAGGTCCTCTTCATGATGGAACGGCTCTACCCCGCGGAGCAGCTGCTGGTGGACTACCAGTACCGCAGGCTGGGCAACTTCATCCTCCTCTACAAGGCCCTCGGCGGAGGATGGCAGACGCCGGACCAGCTCCAGCCGAGGCCCGTTCCCGCGGAGGCTCCACCCGTCCCTGTCCAGCAGTAGGGCCCTACTCGGCGAGAAAGGGCGCTTTGGAAAGAGGGAGGTGGAGCATGCGCACAAAACCCGTTCTTGTCCTCGCAACCGTTCTGCTCGTCGGGGGCGTGTTCCTCGGCGGGACGCTCGCGCGGCCCGACGTGTTCGCGGCAGGCCCCGCCCCCCTGCAGGCGAATACCCCGCAGTCCGAGGTGTCGCCGTTCCGCGTCGGCGGCAAACCTCCTTCCCCCGTCCTCAATATCGCCCACCGCGGAGCTCGTGCCTTTGCCCCCGAGAACACACTCCAATCCTTCAAGAAGGCCATAGAGCTCGGCTGTCACATGATCGAACTCGACGTTCACCACTCCAAGGACCGCAAACTCATCGTCGTCCACGACGACGACCTCGTGCGCTGCTCCGATGTCAAAAAACGCTTTCCGGGCCGAAAGACCTACTTCGTCTCCGACTTCACGGCGGACGAAATCCGCACCCTGGACGCGGGGAGCTGGTTCGTGGAGGCATTGAATGGACCTCGTGACACGCGCGATGGCTATCTGCGGGACCTGACGGACGAGGAAGAGCGGAGATTCATCACCGAAGCTGCCCGGGCGTCGTACACCAGCGGCAAAGTGCGGATCCCCACCCTTTCCGAGGTGCTCAAATGGGCGAAGGAGAACAAGGTGTTCGTCAATATCGAGCTCAAGACCATCCCTCGCCGGTATCCCGGCCTTACGGCTGACGTCGTGAGGTTGGTTGAAGAGCTGAAGATGGAGCGGGAGGTGATCCTCTCGTCCTTCGATCACGACGCGTTGGTCGAGGTCCGCCGGCTCACCAAGGTCATCGCCACCGCCGCCCTCGTCAGCGACCGTCTCCACGAACCGGGCCGTTATGTGCGTGAGTTTCTTGATGCCGACTCCTACAACCCGGGCTGCTACGGCGACTACGACGTCCTTGGCTTCTGCTCGGTCAGCGGGAAGCTCACGCCGGAGCCGATCAAGAGCGCTCGCGAGGCCGGCCTGAGTGCCACCGTCTGGACCGAAAACGACCCTGTAAGAATGAGGCAGCTGATCGGGGCAGGCGCGACCGGCATCATCACGGACTATCCCAACCGACTGCTCGATGTGTTGGCCGAGATGGACAAGCCGAAGATGTAGGCAGGCCAACTGCTGCCCTTCTGCCCGAAATCTGGCGTACATCAACGCAATCTAAGTCGACGGAGTGGCAACCGGTCTGGGCAGTCGAGCGGTGCCGCCAGATGGACATCTGCAATGATCAACGAAGCCCCGGACCATGGTCCGGGGCTTCTCGTTTTTGGGCGGGCGTGAGTGCCCGCCCCACAGAAAACCTTTCGTGGCGCAGACACTCCTGTCTGCGTACGTCTTACCTCTCCCTACTTCATCGATTCCCCCACCTTGGCCGTCTCTTGGACCGGCTCCGCGGGCCATCCGCCCCCCAGCGCCTTGTACAATCCGATGACCGCCGCGTAGCGCTGCTGGAGGACTTCGGCGGCCTGGAGCTCGCTGCTGAAGAGGATCCGGTCCGTGTCCAGCACTTCCAGGTAGCTCGAGTAGCCCGCGTCGTAGCGGGCGTGGGAGAGCATGGAGGCGCTGCGGGCGGCTTCCACGTCCTTCACGACGGCCGCGTACTCGTCGCGGTAGGTGCGGACCGCCACGAGGGCGTCTTCCACCTCCCTGAACGCGTTGAGCACGGACTTCTCGTAGGTCTGGAGGGCCTCCTCGGTCTTGGCCTTCTGGATCTCCACGCGGGACTTGTTCTTGCCGAACTGGAAGATGGGGCCGATGAGCCCCGCCGCCAAGCTCCAGAAATCACCGCTCCCCGAAGGGTAGCCCGTGAGTTCGAGGGACTCGTGGCCGTAGGCTCCCGTG
Organism: Acidobacteriota bacterium; assembly: GCA_021814085.1. Taxonomy (GTDB): domain Bacteria; phylum Acidobacteriota; class UBA4820; order UBA4820; family DSQY01; genus JAKAJA01. Next base: position 4,342 of record JAKAJA010000190.1, read on the forward strand.
AGGCTGAGGTTGGGCAGCATGAGGGCCTTGGTGACGCCGATGAGGGCCATCTGGGCGTGGAGGTTCTCCTCGGCCGTGCGGATATCGGGGCGCCGCTCGAGCAGTTCCGAGGGAAGGCCCGCCGGGACATCGGGAGGGAAGACCTGCTCCGCGAGGGCATGCCCACGGGGGATTGCGGAGGGGTTCCTGCCGAGCAGGAAGCTCAGGGCGTGCTCCGTCTGGGCCTGCCCCCGTTCGAGGGACGAGAGGGTGGTGGCCGCAGAGGCCTCCAGCATCTGGGCCTGGTTCACGTCGAGGAGGGGCACGAGGCCCGCCTGGAACCTGGCCTCGATGAGCTTGGTGGAGTCCCGGCGCGAGGCCAGGGTGTCCGTGGCGATCTTGAGCTGGGCGTCGATCTGCCGCATGAGGAGGTAGGTGGTGGCCACGTCCGAGACGAGGGTGATGGTCACCGTGCGGTAGGCCGCTTCGGACGCGGCGAGCTGGGCGCGGGAGGACTCGG
>JAKAJA010000191.1 GCA_021814085.1 Acidobacteriota bacterium
CGGGCGGCCACGCCGATGGCCTTCAAGGTCTGGCCCCCGTGGCCGATGATGATGGGCTTCTGGCTGTCACGCTCCACGAGGATGGCGCAGTGGAGGGTCACCTTGCCGCCCTCTTCCTCGGCCTCGTCGAAGGATTCCACCAGGACGCCCACGCAATGCGGGATCTCCTGGCGCGTCCGGATGAAGACGTGCTCCCTCACAACCTCCGCCGCGAGCTGGCGCTCGGGCTGGTCCGTGTAAAGCTCGGGGGGGAACATGGGCTCCTGCTCGGGCAGGAGGGGGAATAACAGGTCCAGGAGGCCGGGGAAGTCCTTGGGGTCCAGGGCGCAGAGGGGATAGATCTCGGCCCCGGGAAACCGCCGGGACAGCTCCGCCATGAGGGGGAGGAGCTGGGCCTTGTCCTTCACCTTGTCCACCTGGTTCAGGGCCACCACGAGGGAACAGCCCAGGAGCTTGATCCGCTCCGCGAGCTGCTCTTCCTCGGGCCGCCACGACTCGGAGGCGTTGATGACCCAGAGGACGGCGTCCACCCCTTCGAGGGATTCGAGGGCGAGGTGCACCATGGCCTGGTTCATGCGGGTCTTGGGCTTATGGAGGCCCGGCGTGTCGAGGAACACCATCTGCCCCCGTGCCTCGTTGAGGATGCCGCGGATGACGTTCCGCGTGGTCTGGGGCTTGGAGGTCACGATGGCGACCTTCTCGCCCACCAGGCCGTTCACCAGGGTGGACTTGCCCACGTTCGTACGCCCGACCACCGCCACGAAGCCTGCTCGCATGTGCTCCTCCACGGGAATGATAGCGCATCGGGGGCCGGAAGTGCGGATTGGACGCCGAGCGCGCATTGAACGGGCCTCGTGCAACTGGTAAGCTGTCAGTAGTTGCGGGGCGTCACGCAACCACGAACGATCCCCCCGGTGGCCGCCGCGGTCGGGTGGGGCAAGGAAGGCGGCGGACAAGAAGGGAGCGGTGCACGGATGGGACGGTCAAGGTGGATTACTGTAGCCCTGGTGACCCTCGGTGTGGTCTTGATTCCCAAGCTGAGCCTCATGGCCCTTGGTGGCGCCGACAACCCCTACAAGACGGCCAGCGTGGGGCAGTGGGTCGAATACGCCACGACCACCGAAACCATGGGCACGAAGATGCAGATGACCTCGAAGCAGACCGTCGTGGCCAAGGATGCCACCTCCGTGACCTTGCGCACGGAAATGACGGCCATGGGGCAGAAGATGCCGCCTCAGGACGTGAAGATCCCCTTCGACAAACCCTATGAGCCCTACAAAGCAGGGGCCAACGGTTCCGACGCCAAGGCCACGCTCATCGGTGAGGGGAATGAAACCATCGCCGTGGGTGGAAAGCCCTACGCCTGCCACTGGACCAAGATGAAGGTCGTGTCCACCAAGCCCGCGGCGAGCACCGGCACCGTGAAGACGTGGACCTGCAGCGACGTGCCCGCGGGCGGCATGGTCAAGATGGAGATGGATACCGAGATGACCATGGGTGGAAAGCCCATGGCCACCAAGATGGTGATGGAGCTCAAGGGCTTCGGGAAGTAGCCCGCGGTCCATTGGGATGGCTTCTGGGGCCGCCCCGGGGGTGGCCCCAGAAGGCCGCGGGGCGGTCATCAGGGCCTTGGTAGGGCGTTTGCCCAGGGGGGGGCGGCGGTCTGAAGGCAAATCATCTCAAGCTGGGAAGTTCTGATCCAGCAGGGTGTTTCAGGATGCTGGGTGGAGTGAACCCCGCCGTCCCGGCGGGAAGGAGACCTTATTGCCCGTGAGGGAAGGCGAGCGACCTGAACCTCACCGTGGTGAGGATGTGACCCGTACGGACCGGGCGCGCGCATTCTGGTGGTGCGCCCTGGCTACGGCTCTCCTCCTGATGGCGGCCTTCCTCACGGCCACCTTCCTCTTGCCCGAGGGTCCAAGCAAAGTAGCCACGCAGGGTGCGGTGGACCTTCTCAAGTCGGTCTTTGCGGCGGTGGCCATGTTCTGCGCCGCGTGGCGCCTGAAGGACCGGGACCGGTCCCACGCCTCCGCCTGGTTCCTCATGGGCCTCGCCTATACGTCCTACACGCTCGGCGACGCCGGGTGGGTCATCTTCCGAGTAGGGCTGGACCAGGGGTCCTGGTCCATAGTCGAGTTCTTCTTCTACCTCTGCTTCTATCCGCTCTTCCTGGCTGGAGCCCTCGGCCTGCCCAAGGACCCCCTGAACCGGCGGGAGCGCATGCGCCTCATGCTTGACATGAGTACCATGATTCTCGCCGCGAGTCTCGTGCTGTGGAGCGTGCTCATCCAGCCGACCCTCGCCGGGGGTGGCCACAGCCTTCGCGTGGTCTTCCTCCTTTCCATCTATCCCATCGGCGACCTTGCCCTGCTGTGGGCGCTCATGGCCCTCGTCTTCCGCCGCAAAGACTGGGGAGAGAATCCCAGTTACCTCCTCCTGGGCGTCAGCACGGCCATCCTCATCGCGGCCGATTTCCGCTACGTCTACCAATATGTGTTCCGCCTGACCGGCACGATTTCATGGGTCGATCTGGGCTGGACCGTGAGTTTCCTCATCGCGGGCATGGCGGCCTTCCATGGGGCCCGCGGGGGGACGCGCTCGGACCGGCCGTCGGGATCGGACGGGGCGATACCGGCCGCCCGGTTCCGCCAGCCCGAGACCCTCTCGCTCTACGCCAGCTACGCTTGCATGGCGGTCGCCGGGATCCTGGTACTCTTCCAGCACCTGGATGACGTGACCGTCCCCGCGGCCCTGGTCATCACGGGGATGCTCGTGCTCGTCTTCATCCGCCAGAGGATGGGCCTCAGGGATAACGCGGGGCTCTTCAAGAGCCTCCAGGATGCTCATGGAGAACTGGAGCAGAGGGTGGTGGAGCGCACGGCGGAGCTCCGGCAGGCCATAGGCCAGCTGGAGCAGGAAGTGCAGGAACGCACCGGTGCCGAGGAGCGCCTCCAGCGCCAGCTCAAGGAACTCCTGGTCCTGAGTGCCGTGGCGAGGGCAACGGTTGAGGCGAGAGACTCGGACGAGCTGCTGGCCCGTGCCACCCAAGCCATGCGCGATCTCCTCTATCCCGACAACTGCGGTGTCCTCCTCCTCGACGACTCGGGCAGTCAACTCCGGCACGCCCCCTCCTACCACATCAAGGACTCGCGGGTGGTGCTCGGGGACGTCCCCGTGACGCGGGGCGTGGTGGGCAGGGTGGCCAGCACGGGGAAGCCGCAGATCATACCGGACGTGTCCAAGGATCCGGATTACTTCTGCGTAGACCCGGCAGCCAAATCGGAGCTCTGTGTTCCGCTCAAGGTAGGGGAGCGTGTGCTGGGAGTGCTGGACGCGGAAAGTGCACTGCCCTCGGCCTTCAACGAAGACGACGAACGGGTCCTCACGACCCTCGCCAGCCAGATCGCCTCGGCCCTGGACAGGATGCGAACGGAGGGCGTGCTCCAGAAGAGCGAGGAACGCTTCCGGTCCCTGGTCCAAAACTCCCACGACATCATCACCATCCACGGGGCGGACGGACGGATCACCTACGTGAGCCCCTCGGCGGTTCGGATCATGGGGTACGAGGCCGAAGGCCTGGTGGGGAAAAACCCCTTGGACTACGTTCACCCCGATGACCGGCCCGCCATGGCCGCCGCTTTGGGGCGGGTCTACGCGCGCACCGATCAGGGCGTCCCCCAGGAGTACCGTTTCCGTCACATCGACGGCCATTGGGTGTACTTGGAATCTCTCGGGACGAACCTCGTGGACAACCCCGCCGTCCGGGGTGTCGTCATGACCACCCGGGAGATCTCCGAGCGCAGGCAGGCGCGGGAGGCCCTCGCCGTCAGCGAGGAACGGTTCCGCTCCCTGGTCCAGAACTCCTCGGATGTGATCACGATCCACGATGCCGCGGGCAAGGTCATGTACGAAAGCCCATCGGCGGCCAGAATCCTGGGGTACGAGTCCGGCTTTCTCACGGGGAGAAACCCCATCGAATTCGTCCATCCCGAGGACGTTCCCGTTGTCATGGCGGCCCTTCAGCGGGTTGCCACCAGGTCCAATTCGGGAATCCCCACGGAGTATCGGCTGAAACGCGGCGACGGGACGTGGACCCACGTCGAGACGGTGGGCAACAATATGCTGGACAATCCCGCGGTCGGGGGGCTCGTCCTGACCAGCCGGGTGATCAACGAACGCAAGGAGGCGGAGGCACGGATCAAACTCCAGCTCAAACGCCTCGCCGCCCTCCGCGATATCGACTCGGCCATCAACAGCAGCCTCGACCTGCAGGTCACCCTGCGCATGTTCCTGGAGCACGCCCTGACGCAACTCAGCGTCGACGCCGCGGACATCCTGCTCCTGGAAACGGAGACCGGCATCCTCACCTTTGCGGCAGCCCGCGGATTCCGTTCCGCGGCACTTGAACACAGCCGCCTGGCCCTCGGTGAATCCTATGCCGGAACCGCTGCCGAGCAGCGCCGGGTGGTCATCGCGCACGACCTGAAAACGTCTCCCAACGGCCTCTCGCGATCTCCCCATCTCGCCTCGGAAGGATTCTCCTCCTACGCCGCGGCACCTCTCATGGCCAAGGGCCGGGTCACTGGCGTGCTCGAGGTCTTCAGCCGGAGTTCGCTCGGGGCGGACGGCGAGTGGACGGATTTCCTCGAAACCCTGGCGGGTCAGGCCGCCATCGCCATCGACAACAGAGCCCTCTTCGATCGCACCCAGCGTGCCAACCTGGAGCTGGCCAATGCCTACGAGACGACCCTGGAAGGCTGGTCCCACGCCCTCGAGCTTCGCGACCGGGAGACCCAGGGCCACACCCTCCGGGTGGCCGAGACCACCATCAAGCTCGCCA
>JAKAJA010000192.1 GCA_021814085.1 Acidobacteriota bacterium
CGAGGGATAAGAAGGGGGAGGTCCCGGAGGACATGATGATGTCCTCGGCGGAGAATTGACGGGGACGGTAGAACGGGAGCTGGGAGCGGGGAGCCGAAAGAGCCCTCGGCAGCGGGCTGATCAGTTAGTAATCGTCAGCAAACTCGTACCCCTCGCGAACGGACGTAACGCGACCGGGGCCCGCTCGCTGTGTGGGTTCAGAACGAGGCTGAGCTAGTGTCCTGTAACAGCGGTTCGCCATAGAACTCCCCTCGGATTTACAGGACACGAAGGGGTGTGGGGAAGAAGCTTCCCCACGCTTGCGGGGTAACAGCGAGCCCGCAGGGCGAGCGTCCTAGGGGCGGCAGCCCCTTGGAAAGTGTGGCGTCTCCGGACGAGCGATTTATTCAAGGCATTACTGAGACGCCACACTAGGTCCTCAGGAGCAAGGCGTCATGCCCGCTTCACGGGTATTTTCTTGTTCCTCTTTCTCCCCGCTCCCCGCTTCCCGCTCCCGGTTTTCCCCTTGGGTTTGGGCTTGGGGATTACCCGCTTGAAGACATCCGAGACGGTCTTGACCCAGACGAGATCCAGGGATTTGAGAACCGACTTGGGCAACTCACTCCTCTCGTTTTTATTGGCGTAGGGCAGGAAGACCGTCTTGATGCGGAACCTCTGGGCCGCCAGGAGCTTCTCCCGCAGGCCGCCCACGGGGAGGATCGCTCCGCGAAGGGTGATCTCTCCGGAAAAGGCCATATCCCTGGGCACGGAGGTTCCCGTGAGGGTGGAGAGGATGGCCACCGCCATGGTAACCCCCGCCGAGGGCCCGTCCTTGGGGATGGCCCCCTCGGGCACATGGATGTGGAGGTCCATCTTGGCGATGGCCTTGTGGTCCAGGTTCCAATCCGCGAGGTGCTCCTTGATGTAGGTCAGGGCCGCCTGGGCCGACTCGCGCATGACCTCCCCGAGCTGGCCCGTGAGGGTGAGGGTCCCGCTCCCGGGAATGGCCGTGGCCTCCACGAAGAGGATCTCTCCCCCCGTCTCGGTCCAGGCAAGCCCCGTGGCTATCCCCGGACGGTCCGTCTGGAGGCGGGCCTCCTCCTGGAAGCGGGGAAGGCCCATCAGGCGTGACAGGCCATGAGGCTGGATGACGTAGGGGCCCATCTGCCCCCGGGCCACTTTCCTGGCGACCTTCCTCAGCAGGCTCTCGATGCCCCGCTCCAGGTTCCGGACTCCCGCCTCACGGGTGTATCGCCGGATGAGGGCGGCGAGGGTGGGATCGGGGATCTCGATGGCCACGTCCTTCAGGCCATGAGATTCCAGGAGGCGCGGGAGGAGGTGGTTGCGGCCGATGGCGATCTTCTCCTCCTCCGTGTAGCCGGGGAGTTCGAGAACCTCGAGGCGGTCCATGAGGGCGGGATGGATGCCATCGAGGGTGTTGGCGGTGGCGATGAACATGACCTTGCTCAGGTCGAAGGGGAAGCCCAGGTGGTGGTCCACGAACTCACGGTTCTGTTCGGGGTCCAGGGCCTCCAGGAGGGCCGAGGAGGGATCACCGCGCCAGTCCGAGCCCATCTTGTCCACCTCGTCCAGGACGAAGACGGGGTTCGTCGTGCACGCGTTCTTGATGCCCTGGATGATGCGCCCGGGCATGGCGCCCACGTAGGTCCTGCGGTGGCCGCGGATCTCCGCCTCGTCCCGCACGCCCCCGAGGGACATGCGGACGAACTTGCGCCCGATGGTCCGGGCCACGGCCCGGCCGAGTGAGGTCTTGCCCACCCCGGGAGGTCCCACGAGGCAGAAGAGTGTACCGGGGTGGGTCCCCTTGAGCTTGGCCACGGCGAGGTACTCGAGGATGCGCTCCTTGGCCTTCTTGAGGCCGTAGTGGTCCCGCTCCAGATCCTTCTGCGCCTTGGCCAGGTCGAGCTGGTCCGGCGTGGTCACGCCCCAGGGGAGGTCGAACACGAGGTCCAGGTAGGCCCGCAGCTGGCTCAGCTCCTCGGAAAAGGGGCTGAGGCGGCCCACCTTCTGGAGTTCCTTGTCCAGGACCGCCTTCACCTCATCAGGGATGGGCATGGCCTGCATGCGCTTGCGGTACGCGCTCTCGGCGTCGCCGCCGCCCTCCTCCCCTCCGGCGAGCTCCGCCTGGATGGCTTCCATCTGCTGGCGGAGGAAGTACTCCCGCTGCCGCTTGTCCATCTCGTCGCGGGTCTGCCTGTTGAGGCGCTCTTGGATGGACTGGATTTCCAGCTCCGTGGCCAGGAAGGCCAGGAGCAGCTTGAGGCGCGCCACGGCGTCCGCCTCTTCAAGGAGTGGAAGGGCTTGAGGAAAAGGCACGTCCAGCTGGGCCGCCACGAGGTCCGCGAGGCGGCCCGGGTCCTCCACCGTGGACAGAAAGTCCCGCACTTCCGTGGTCACCCCACGAGCCGTCCCCGAGAGCTGCTCCAGGCGCTCCATGACGGCCCGCCTGAGGGCGGAGGAGGTAGCCTGAGTGCCCGGGGTCACCCCTTCTGGGATGGGCTCCACGCGGGCGTGGCGGACCGGGCTCCCCTTGCGCCCAAGCGTGAGCTTGGCCCGGGTGATCCCCTGGACGAGCAGGACCCCCGTGCCGCCCGGCCCCGCGCCCAGGCGGAGGACCGAGGCCACGACACCCATCCCCGTGGCCGGCCGGCGCTCACCCCGGGGGACGGGGAATATGGCCAGCAGGTCCGACGTGGCGTGGGCCTCTTCCAGGAGAGCTCTGTTGTCGGGGATGGCCACGCTCAGCGTGGTGAGCGCGTAGGGGAAAACGACCCGCTCTTCCAGCTCCAGCACGGGCAGGCGCCCGGGTACGGGTGCCGAGGCGTGGTTCTCTTTTGCCATGGCGCTACCTTCTGACTTGAAGCGGCAGGGCCACGGTGCGCCCCCGCTCGTCTTGAACCCGCGGGAAGCGGATGGTGAGGACACCGCGTTCGTAGAGGACCTGGCCCTTGTGGGTGTTGATGGGGCCCTCCACGGTCAATTGCCTGAGGAAGTGTCCGCGGTCCCGCTCCATGAGGTGGTAGGCGAGGATGCCCTTGGCCCGGTTCTTCTCGCGCTCCCCCTTCATGGTGATAACGCCGCCCCGCACGGTGACATCGATGCTTTCTGGATCCGCGCCGGGGAGGTCCACCTGGACCATGATCTCCTCGGGGGTCTCGACCACGTCGTAGGGCAGGGAGAAGCTCCCCTCGGGCGCGACCTCTCCCCCGTGCAGGTGGTGAAGGGCCTCGAAGAGCTTGTTCATCTCCGACTGGAGGTGGACGAGCTCAACGAAAGAGGAGAGCAGGTTGCGCATCAGGTCCCGCCCCGCTTGCGCGGCTCCAATAAAGTGCGTACCTCCTCGAGGAACTCGCTGATGTCCCCAAACTGGCGGTAGACCGAGGCGAAACGCACGTACGCTACCTGGTCGAGCTCGCCCAGACGCTCCATGACCAGGTTCCCGATATCCCGGGTCGTGATCTCACGGTCGGGAGAGTTCTGGAGAAGGCCTTCCACCTCCTCCACGATGGCTTCAAGGGCGGAGGTGGCCACGGGGCGCTTCTCGCACGCCTTCAGGAGGCCGAGGAGGAGCTTGTCCCGGTCAAACTTCTCGCGCCGGCCGTCCTTCTTCTCCACGCGGTAGGGCACGGTTTCGATGCGCTCGTAGGAGGTGAACCGGCGGTGGCAGTCCAGGCACTCCCGCCTGCGCCGGATGCACTCCCCCCCCCGACACCTCGCGTGAATCCACGACCTTGTCTTCGGTAAATCCGCAGAATGGGCAGCGCATGGGGCCTCCTCGTGCAGTCTATCGGAACGGACACCGCTCCATCAAGGGCCCGCGCCCGGCGCGGCCCCCTCCTCGCCCTTGCTTCCCGCGGCCTCCTTCAGTTCGGTGAATCGGACGCGGCCGAAAACCAGGTACAGGAGGCCCCAGAGGATGCCCGGCAGGAACATGATGGCATGGCCCAGGATGGCCACGGTGGCGGCCTCGTTTTGCGCCACGTCGTAGAAATTCACGAGGGCGAACTGGATGCCCGCGTGGACCGATCCCACGCCGCCGGGGGTAGGGAGCACGGCCCCCGCGGAGGCGCAGACGAGCAGGAGGATGGATGCCCCAAGGGGCATGCCGGGGACCAGAGCCTTCAGGATGCACCAGCATGAACCCGCGATGAGGCCCCAGATGACCAAGGACATGAGGAAGACCCAGAGGATGTCCCGCTTTCTCTGGAACGTCCCGAGCCCCCCCGCGAACTTGAGGAGGAGGCGGAAGGCCTTGACCAGGAGGGGGTAACGAGCCAGGCGGGCGCTCCGACGGGCTATGCGGTCGAGGATTCTCCGCCGGGGCACGAGCCAGAAGAGGAAGAGGCCCAGGGGAATGGCCGCCCCGAGAATGAGATAGGAAATCTTGCTCAGGGTGTCCATGTGGACCTGGGCGTCCTCCGCCACTCCCGCGGTCCCGAAGAGGATGAACCCAAACCACAGGAAGACGAGGGCGATAAGGTCCATCCCCCGCTCCAGGACCACGGAGGCCAGCAGGGGGGTGAAGGGCAACTTCTGCCACCTGGACAGGAAGAAGGGCTTGGCCACCTCCGCGGCCCGGCTCAACGTGAAGGACACGACCGTGGCCTTGAGAACGGGTGCGAAGGGGATGGGCGACTTCACGGCGCGGATCATGTACCGCCAGCGGTAGGCCCTCAGGAAGATGGAGAGGATTTCCAGCAGGGTCGCCAGGAGGAGGTACCGGGCGGAGGTGCCGTTGGAGGAGGCCACACGGATCTCGGCCCACACCTGATGGAGGTCGATGCTGCGCAGGAAGTAGTAGAGGAGGCCCGCCGTCAGGCCCAGGCTG
>JAKAJA010000193.1 GCA_021814085.1 Acidobacteriota bacterium
ACCGGCTGCCGCGAAGAGCACGGCGGGATTCCCCCGGAAGGGGATTCGGAACCAGAGGACCGCGATGAGGCTGATGAGGCCCACGTCGAAGTAGCCGATGAGGGCGAAGGGGATGGTCTTGCCGAGTATGAACTCCAGCCGCCCGATGGGGCTCACCATGATCTGCTCCATGGTGCCGATCTCCCTCTCGCGGACGATGGCCATGCTGGAGAGGATGATGGAGATGACCATGAGGAGGAGGGCGATGACCCCCGGCACGAAGTAGCTCTGGCTGTCGAGGTTGGGGTTGAACCAGGCCCGGAAGGCCATGGAGACGGGCTCGAAGGCTCTGGCCCCCCTTCCCGCCCGGTCGAGCCGCTCCAGGATAAGCCGCTGGCTGTAGGAGGCCGTGATCCTGGACGTGTAGCCCAGGATGATGCTCGTGGTGTTCGAGTCGGTACCGTCCAGGAGGACCTGGAGGCGTCCCGTGCGCCCAGCGGCCACGTCCTCGCCGAAGCCCCGGTTGATGCGGAACACGGCCTTCGCTTCCCCCCGGTTCAACATCGTTGCCACCTCGGCCTCTTCGCTCAGCCGCCTCACGATGCTGAACGTGCCGGAGCCCTCGAATGCGCTCACCAGCTCGCGGCTGGCCGGTGTGTTGTCCAGGTCGAAGAGGGCCACGCGGACCCCCCGGACATCGGTGTTCACGGCGTAGCCGAAGATGATGACCTGGGCCACCGGCACGGCGATGAGGACGGCCCGCATCCGCGGGTCGCGGAAGATCTGGATGAATTCCTTGCGAAGCATGGTGCGCAGCCGCTCGAACATGGAGGTCCCCGATCAGACCAGGCGTTTCTTGAACTTCTTCAGGGCCAGGGCCACCATTCCGACGCTGAAGGCGAGGAGGAATAACCCCTCGCCGTACAGGTCGGAGGGCCCGGCCCCCTTCAGGTAGAGCCCCCTCAGCAGGGCCACGAAATACCGGGCGGGGATGAGGTAGGTGATCAACTGGAGCGCCTTGGGCATGTTGCTGATGTCGAACATGAACCCCGAGAGCAGGAAAGCGGGGAGGAACGTGGCCATGAAAGCCACCTGGCTCGCGAGGAGCTGGTTCCGCGTGACGATGCTGATGAGCATGCCCATGGAGAGGGCGCCCACGAGGTAGATCATGGACATGGCGGCGAGGGCCAGCAGGCTCCCCCGCAGGGGAACGTGGAAGAGGTACCGCCCCGCAAGGACCGCCAGGACCATGTCCAGGGCGCCCACGGCCACGTAGGGGAAGAGCTTGCCGATCACGACCTCCGAGCTGCGGACGGGGGTGGAGATGAGTTGCTCCATGGTGCCCGTCTCCCACTCCTTCGCCACCGTCAGGGACGTGAGGAGGGCCGCGATGAGCATCATAATGATGGCGATGAGCCCCGGCACGATGAAGTTCATGGACTCCATGTCCGTGTTGAACCAGACCCGGGGGCTGACCTCCAGTGGCGGCCGCGGCGGGAGTGTACCGGTCCGCCTGGCGAGCTTCACTTTCAGCCCGGCGGAATAGCGCTGGACGATGGCCTCCGCGTAGTTCGCGGCGATGGTCGCCGTGTTGGCGTCGCTGCCGTCCGAGATCACCTGGACCTCCGCAGGCCGTCCCGAGGCGACGCGTCGCCCGAAGTCCACCGGGATGACGAGGGCCATCAGTGCCCGGTTGTGGTCCAGGGCGTCCTCGATGTCACCGTAGCTATCCGCGGCGGCCACGAGGTCGAAGTAGGGAGACCCCGTGAACCGCGCCCCCAGGTCCCGGCTCTCGGGAGTCTGGCTCTGATCCCATAAGAGGAGCGGGACGTGATCCACATCCAGGGTCAGGGCGTAGCCGAAGAGCAAGAGGAGGACGAGGGGTAGGGCGATGCTGACCCCCAGGGCCCTGGGGTCCCGGATCACGTGGATCGATTCCTTCCGGGCCACGGCCCAGGTTCTTCGGAAGGTCATAAGGACCCTCCGAGAGAGCCTGCCGCGAAATCTCGGTCTCGGCATCCAGCTCCAGAGCCAACGAGCCAACGCGCCAACGAAACCAGGACCGCCCTTGTTAGCCACAGTCTTCCTCCCACGTCGGCTCTTTCTCCGGTCGGTGTATAACCTTCACTCGTTCACTCGTTGACTCGTTCACTCGTTGACTCCTTCCCTTCTCATCGCCGCACCTCCCGCTGAGCTCCTTCCGCCCGGTCCCTGGCTTCGATGATGGAGACGAAGACGTCCTCGAGGGAGGGCGAGATGCGCTCCACGGCATCCACCTGGAAGGACGCGAGGGCCTTTCTGACTTCGGGGACGATGGCCTCCGCGTCGGGTGTCACCACGTGCAGGTCCCGCCCGAAGAGCGCCACGTCTCGGATGCCAGGCAAGGCAGCGAGGCGCTCGAGGGCCTCCTGGGGCGAGGAGCAGCTCACCCGGAGCACCTGGTCGCTCATGAGGTGGCCCTTGAGCTCCCCGGGCGTGCCCACCGCCACCAGCTCTCCCCGGTAGATGAGCCCCAGGCGGTCGCAGTACTCCGCCTCCTCCATGTAATGGGTGGTCACGAAGATCGTCACGCCCCGTCCCGCCGTGTCATAGATGAGGTCCCAGAAGGAGCGGCGGCTCGCCGGGTCCACCCCCGACGTGGGTTCGTCGAGGAAGAGGACGGGTGGTTCGTGGAGGAGGGCGCACCCGAGCGAGAGGCGCTGCTTCCACCCCGCCGGCAGGAGGCCCGTCCTGGTCTTGCCCTTGTCCAGGAGCCCGGCCATCTGGAGGACCCAGGCCTTTCGCGCGGCCTTCTTATCGCCCGGAATGCGGTAGATGCCGCTGAAAAAGTCGATGTTCTCCTCCACGGTGAGATCCTCGTAGAGGGAGAACTTCTGGCTCATGTAGCCTATGTGCTGTTTCACCTTCTCCGCCTGGGTGCCGATGTCCAGCCCCGCCACCGTCCCCGTTCCCGAGGTGGGGGACAGGAGGCCGCAGAGCATGCGGATGGTCGTGGATTTGCCCGCGCCGTTGGGCCCGAGGAACCCGAAGATCTCCCCCCTGGCCACCTCCAGGCTGATGCCGCCCACGGCCACGAAATCGCCGAAGCGCTTGGTCAGCCTGTCGAGGATCACCGATGCTTCTCGAGTCATTTGCTTTTGGTCGCTCCCTTGTCCCATCCCTTACTCAGCACTCGGAACTCGGCGCTCAGCACTCTCGCTGAGCAGCGCCGAGGTGAACACGTCTTCGAGGGACGGTTCAGCCACGCTGATCTCCTCGCAGACCAGCCCCGCGCCCCGCAGGGCCGACGCCACGGCCGCCCGGCCCAGGTCGGGGTCCTGGACCACCACGTGGAGGCGGTCTCCAAAGATCGCCACGGACCCGATTCCCGAAGGCTTGAGGAGGAGGGCGGCCTTACGTGCCTCGGGGCACCGGACCTCAAGCAGGGTCCCCTTCATGAGCCCCTTCACGCCGGAGGGCGTGTCACAGGCAAGGAGCTTGCCCTTGTGCATGAGGCCGACCCGGGCGCAGCGCTCCGCTTCGTCGAGGTAGGCCGTGGAGACGAAGATGGACACGTTCTCTTTGAGAAGCTGGTAGAGGATGCGCCAGAAGTCGCGCCGCGACACGGGGTCCACGCCGTTGGTGGGCTCGTCCAGGAACAGGACCTTGGGCGTGTGGATCAAGGCGCAGCACAGACCGAGCTTCTGCTTCATCCCCCCCGAGAGGTCGCCCGCCGCTCGTCGCTTGAAGGGGGACAGGCCACTGAAGGCCAGGAGGCGCTCCAGACGCTCCCCGAACTCCGCCCTGGGGACGCCGTAGAGGTCGGCGTAGAAGGCGATGTTCTCCATGACAGTGAGGTCCACGTAGAGGCCGAAGCGCTGGCTCATGTAGCCGATGTGGTCCTTGATGGCTTCCGGATGCTTGATGACGTCGAGCCCGTCCACCCAGGCACCGCCCGAGGTGGCGTCCATGATTCCCGCGAGGAGGCGCATGGTCGTCGTCTTGCCCGCGCCGTCGGGCCCCACCAGCCCGAAAATCTCGCCCGGCGCCACGGAGAAGCTCAGGCCGTCCACGGCGCGGTTCGCCCCGAAGACCTTCGTGAGGTTCTCGGTCTGAATAGCGGAGTTCGCACTTCTGAGTGCTGAGTGCTGAGTGCTGAGTGCTGAGTGCTGAGAGAAAACAGGAGAATCAGACATCGGTTACCCCGGGAATCCCAATTAGATTCATTTGGCGGGCGGTGAAGAGGAGGGCTTTCTTAAAGAAGACTGAAGCCCTCCAAGGATTCGTCCAACTTCCTCGGCGTCCCGCTGGAGCGCAGAAAATTCATCTGCGCTCACGTATTCCATGTCTCGCGCCAGGTAGAGGTGCGACCGCACCTCCGCGCACGACGCCTTGGCGATAGACAAAAACTGGTGAAATTCGGTATGTCTGTGGCGTTCGAACCCTTCCGCGATGTTGGCCATAATCGAGATGGCCGCTCGGCGCAGTTGGTCCCGAAGGGCGAAGTCCTTTGAAAAGTCTGTGCCCTTCGTAGCGCGATAGAGTGCATTTGTGAGAGTTCGCGCCTTCTGCCAGGCAATCAGATCCTCGAAGCGACTAAGGGTTGTCATGAGGTCGCCCCTCTCTTTCCTTTACTCAGCACTCAGAACTTTCTACTCAGCACTGATTACCCCGTCCGCGGGCATTCCCGGCTTCAGGTCCATGGAAGGGTTGGGAACGGTGATCTTGACGCGGTAGACGAGCTTCACGCGCTCCTTCTCGGTCTGGACCGTCTTGGGCGTGAACTCCGCCTCCTGGGAGATGAAGGTGACGCGTCCCGGATAGGCCTTGCCGGGGTAAGT
>JAKAJA010000194.1 GCA_021814085.1 Acidobacteriota bacterium
CCGTGGCGGCCCAGAGTTTGGGGTACATGCTGATCTTGGTGAAGCCGGGGAGGGTGTTGATCTCGTTCACCAGGGCGGTTCCGTCGGCTTTGAGGAAGAAGTCCACGCGGCCCATGCCGGAGCATTCCAAGGCCATGAAAGCCCGAACGGCCAGGGCGCGGATGCGGTCCGAAGCTTGAGGCTCGATCTTGGCGGGGATCTTGAGGAAGGCACCGCCTTCGTCGATGTATTTGGCCTCGTAGTCGTAAAACTCGTGGGAGGGGATCACCTCGCCGCAGATGGAGGCTTCGGGATGGTCGTTGCCAAGGACGGCGCACTCGATCTCCTGCCCCGTAATGGCCTCCTCCACCAATGCCTTTCTATCGTACAAGAAGGCTTCGCGGAGGGCCGGGAGAAGATCCTCGATGTTCTTGACCTTGGAGATGCCCACGGAGGAGCCCAGGTTGGAGGGTTTGACGAAGACGGGGAATCCCCCTACCGCGGCGGCGAGCGCTTGGCCATCGATGCTCGCGAGTTCGTGGCGACGTACTTCGACGAAGAGCGGAGATGGGAGGCCGGCCTCCTTGAGCAGGCGCTTCATGACGCCTTTGTCCATCCCAACCGCCGAGCCCAGCACGTCGGCTCCCACGTAGGGCGCGTTCAGCAGGCGCAGGAGGCCCTGCAAGGAGCCGTCCTCGCCGAAAGTGCCGTGGATGATCGGAAAGAAGACATCTACCTCTTGCAGTTGCCGGCCATCCCGCCTCGAAACGAGGGCCAGGGAGGCCCCGTCCCGCTCCATGGGAACCACTTCCGGCGCCGAGCCGCTGAGGGCGATGAGCTTGGGGTCGGAGGCGTTCAGGATAAATGAGGCGTCCGCCCCAAGGTGCCAGACGCCCTGCTTGTCCACGCCGATGAGGAGGGGCTCGTATTTCCCCCGGTCCAGCGCCTCGTAGATGCTCTTGGCCGACTGGATGGAAACCTCGTGCTCCGCGCTCTTGCCGCCGAAAATAATTCCGACCCGCCGTTTCATGAATTCTCCCATGGATGGAATGGGCGCCAGTCCTGTTCGCCGTCCTTGTGGAGGGGTCCCAAGGCGACTATATTAACTCATGAAGCCGCTGTGGGAAGCCTCCCAGGGTTGCTGGAGGGGTGTGGTTGTCCTCGTGTCTGCTCATCCCCCCCGGCAAACACCGGCTTCACGTTGAGGAGAGGGGATTCAAGATGACGAGAAGAGGAATTGTCGTGCGCGGCGGGCTCGCGTTCGTCGCCGCCGTGGTGAGCCTTGCGGCCCTATGCCAGAACCCGCCATCGGAGGGAGCTTCCGCCGGGGCGAGGGCGCTCATAGACAAGGGTCAGTATGCGGACGGGCTCAAGGTCGCCGAGGAGGCCGTCAAGGGCGCACCGTCGGATCCCGCTCTCCGCATGTGCCAGGTTGACGCGCTTCTTGGCCTGCACCGCGACCTCGAAGCACGTCAGGTAGCCCTTTCCAATGTGTCGCTGGGCCCAGGTTTCAGGTTCAAAGCGGGGGTGGCCACCGCCAAATTCGGGCGCGTCGCGGACGCCGTCGAGATGTGGAAGCCCCTATACGGCCAGAAGGATTGGGCTGGCCCCGCCTACGCTGAATCGGTCCAGTCGCTCGTCGCGGTGGGGAGCGAGAAGCAAGCCAAACTGCTCCTGGCGGAGGCCATGCAAAAGGTTCCCGCGCCATCAGCGGAACTCCTGAAGCTGAATCTGATGCTCGACATGGGAAGGGAGTCGGAACTCTCCGCCCTGGCCCGCCTCAAGGCCGTCGATCCTGTCAACGCCGCCAAATACGAATCCCTCGAAAAGCTCTACAACGCCGCCGGGGGAGAGTTGCGCCAGGAATCCTTCGAAGGGAAGCTGCCGGCCGTCATCGATCTGAAAGAGAAGAGCGAACGGAACGATGCCAGCACCATGAGCTGGGGGGGGCCTCCCGGATCAGCGGGAGGCGGTCCAGGCGGTGGAAACGGTGCTGCCACGCACAGCAGCACTCAAGGCTACGGCGCGGGGCCAAAGAACACAAGCGGGTCCGAAGGCGCGAAGTCGGCCCCCATGTTCGCACCGGGCCGGGTCTTGGTTCAGGCGCGCATCAACGGTGAAAAGGCCCAGCCCATGGCCCTGGATACGGCCACATCCACCGTCCTCATCGCCCCCAAGTTCGCCAAGGACCTCAATCTCCAGCGCCTGGGCCCGGGGGAATACGACGGTGTCGGTCTCGCGGCGCCCGTCTCCACGGATTGGGTACTCATCAAGGAGCTTAAGGTTGGGCCGCTGACCTTCAAAAACGTACCCGCCCTGATCATCGACGAGAAGACCGACTACTGGAAAGACACGGCCGGTGTGATCCCCATGTGGATGTTCCGGCACTACGGGATCCATTACGACCGGCGCCACAACAAGCTGACCCTCCTGCCCCCGGGAACCTCGCCGGATGAAGCCCTTGCCGCGGGGAATGCCCAGATCCCCACCCTCCAAATCCGCGTCCTCTGGTTCGGGGCGGTACCCTACCTCGAGACGAGGATTCAGAGCAAGCCGGGCTGCTACCTGAAAGTCGCGACGCTCACGTTTGGAACCTATGTGGAAGACCGCAGGGCGGAAGATCTCGGAGTGACTCAACGGAACAGCGGTGGCGGGATTCCCAAGGAACGGGGCCTATTCAGCATCTATAGCTCGGCCGTGGCAGACAACGTGACCCTCGACCTCGGATCCACCCGCATCAACCTGCCCACGGTCCTGGTAGCGAACCTCTGTCCCGATTGCGAGGTGGACTGCTCGGGTATCCTCGGGCGGAACATCCTGGACCTGTTCGACATGTACTTCGACTACTCCGCCGGGATGTTGAGCCTCAAGGGATACGAGAAGGGGAAGTGAGGCAAGGCGGAAGGCTCAAGGCGGATTTGAACCGCCAACGTTTTTTGTTCATTATCTGAACCTTCCGCCTTGGCACTTTCGACTTCCGACTTTCCCTATCCTTCCCTGTGGTTGAGGGTGGCGCTGGCCTGTGCCGTGGGCAGGACGACCATCTCGGTCACGTCCACGTGGAGGGGGCGCGTGGCCACCCAGAGGACGGCGTCAGCGATGTCTTCGGGGGTCAGCGCCTTGAGGCCCTTGTAGACGGAGGAGGCCCGGTTCTTGTCTCCGCGGAAACGGACCACCGAGAATTCGGTCTCCACCATGCCCGGATCTACAGTGCTCACGCGCACTGGCGTGCCGAGGAGGTCCATCTTGAGTCCGCGGGTGAGGGCCTTGACGGCGAATTTGCTGGCGCAATACACGTTCCCGCCCGGGTAAAGCTCCCGACCCGCCAGGGACCCGATGTTGACGACGTGCCCGCGACCACGGGCGACCATCCCCGGAACCACGGCACGCGTGACGAAAAGCAAGCCCTTGACGTTAGTGTCGAGCATCTCCTCCCACTCTTCAGGGGAGCCTTCCTGCAGCTTGTCCATGCCCCTGCCGAGCCCGGCATTGTTAACCAGGACGTCGATCTCCTTCCAGGGGGCCGGGAGGGTTCCGAGGGTGTTTTCCACCTGAGTTCTCTGGCGGACATCAAGCTCGACGCAGTGGCATTGGATGCCGTGTTTTGTGGCGAGTTCGGCGGCCAGCGCCCTGAGGCGGTCGGCTCTTCTGGCCGCGAGGAGCAGAGAAGCCCCCGCCGAGGCGAAGGCCTCCGCGCACGCCTTGCCGATTCCGGCGCTGGCGCCCGTGATGAAAACGGTTCTACCTTTCATTGTCAGCATGAAGTGCTCTCCCTTGACTTCTGCGCGGGGGATGTCCCCTCGCCAAAGAAATCATTATACGCCATGGCGATGGGCCCTCCCGGGGCGGGCGTAGCGGGTGGGCTGGCACTATATTGTTCTAAGGACATCACCTCATCTCGTGGTCGCCAGACCTGCCTGAGATGTCCCCTTCCCGTAAGGGGGTGAACCATGGCCGAGAGACGCAAAGCTTTCCTGGTGATCTGCATTGCAAGAACGGTGGGCGCGGGAGGGAGTTTCGTGGGCAAACGCTTGGCCACCCGGCTGGGGTCCCGCTACCTCGATCGCGAGCTCCTCGTGGAAGCGGCACAGCGCCTGCACAAGGATTCGGAGGCCCTGGAAGCCTACGACGAGCGCCGCCTGAGCTTCTGGGAGCGGACGAGGATGGGCTATGCCTTCGGGGCGGCGGAAGTTCCATACGCCCCGCCCACATTCCAACCCGATGACCAGGAGCTATTCGATAAGGAGAGGGAGATCATGCTGGAGGCAGCGGCGAGGGGCCCCGTCGTGGTCGTGGGAAGGGCAGGTTTCGCTGTTCTCAGGGACGAGCCCGGTCTCCTCTCCGTTTTCCTGGATGCCCCGGTCCAGGCTCGCGCGGAACGGGTGCGCAAGATCTATGGTCTGGCCAGCCTGGAGGAGGCCAAGTCCATGGTTATCCAGTCCGACCGGCAACGGGAGAAATTCATCGAATCCGTCACGGGGAAGGGCTGGAGAGACCCGGCGTACTTCCACCTCTGCGTGGACACTTACCGGCTGGGCACCTCCACCGCCATCGAACTCGTCTACAACGCCGCCATGGAGGTGGCGCGCAAGCTAGCCGGCCCCGAGGAGGAAGCCTTCTAGCAGGCTGCTGAAAAACTCCCGTAGGTCGCGTTGCCTGCGCCACGGCCCCGGATGCAAGGCGTCGCGACGCCGTCGATGTCTCTGCACATCGTCTAGGAGCGACAACACAGCAGGCGGGGCCGTGCCGCGGCAACCCATTCGGGCGCCAGGGATTGGGGA
>JAKAJA010000195.1 GCA_021814085.1 Acidobacteriota bacterium
CACTTCGAAGAATGCGTGGTCCCCCTCGCGGCGCACGTGCAGGCTTACCGCGCGCCGCGTGAGAGGCGGCGCGCAACTGGCGATGGACTCCAGGGCGTTGAGGATGAGGTTCTGGAGGATCTGGATGACTTCGTTCTCGCGGGCGGCCAGGAAGAAGTTTGGGGATGGCTCTTCCGTGGTGAGGGTGGCATCGAAGCGCTGTGCCGTTGGGCTGAACAGGGCCTGACAGCTATGGCACACGGCGGCGGCCGAACAGCGTTCCGTATCGTGGTCCCGCGGCGCGCCTCGGCTGAAGGCAAGGACGCTCTGGGTGAGCATGCCCATGTGGCGTATCTGGCGCTCGATGATGAGGATCTGGTCGTTCAGATCGCCCTGGCGGTCCGTTCCCAGCGAATCCAGGAGGTTGCCGAAGGCCATCTGGATGGTGCCGATGGGGTTTCTGATCTCGTGGGCCAGCACGCCTACGGCCTTGCCCACCTCCGCCAGGCTCGCCAGCTCCCGGATGCGCGATTCGCGCTGGGCAACGGCTGCCTCCAGCGTGGATTGGAGGGATTCGAGTTCGCGGTTCCTTGCCCGGATCCGATCGGCCAGGACACGTGCCTGCCGTCCCAGGACGGCCTCGCTTGCGGTGTCGAGCATCTGTCTGCCCAGGAGGAGGGTGAGAAATCCCATGAGGAGGAACAGGATGACCATGACGGACAGCGTTGGCACGAGGCGGTCGCGGTAGCCGTGGCTGAACAGCCAAGGGGCCTCCTGGTAGATGATGGCAGGCCCGGCGTGTCCCGGTCCATCCTTGGCAAACAGGGCGATTTGCAGCCCACCCGGACCCCGCAGATATCCCTCCAA
Source organism: Acidobacteriota bacterium (assembly GCA_021814085.1). Classification (GTDB taxonomy): domain Bacteria; phylum Acidobacteriota; class UBA4820; order UBA4820; family DSQY01; genus JAKAJA01. The sequence goes on from JAKAJA010000195.1 coordinate 847, forward strand.
CTCGTCATCCCGCGAATCCTTCGGGGGGAAGATCTCATCCGAACCGAGTTCCAGGTCTGCCCAAGTGACCCTTTGGGATGCACTCCAGGAGGGGAAAAATTCGAGATGCTGTCGCTCCGCCGCCGTGAGGTCCCGAAGGTAGAACATGCTCGTCCCGGGATGCAGCTCCCGGGGGCCATCCCTTCTCATCGTTTCCATGAGCTGGTGCTGCCCGTCCCAGGACGCCCTGTAGGTGCTCCAGGTGAGAGCGTTGGCGGCAAGGAACACGCCCGAGAGGAAGACCACCATGGCTCCGATGGAGACGGCCGCCCAGCCCAGGACGAAGGTGAGGCGGTTGAGGGATGTCCTGTGGCGGAGGATGAGGGTGAGGATGAAGATGGTGCAGACGATGAGGTAGGCGGAGCTCACCAGGAGAGTCTGCCTCAGGAGGAGGAAATCGATGGCCAGGGGGGCCGAGCTCACCCGCCCCACGACCCGAACGCAGTGAAAGACGCCCCAGAAAATGAGGACGCACATGCCCGCGGTGAGGGTCTCCGTGTAGAGGCGCAGGGTTCGCGCCCAGGTCGGGGACAGGGCGTGGTAGCGCTTCCCCAACCCGTGGAGACCCACGAGGATCACCATGGCTGCCGCCACGGATACCGATTTGTCCCAGACGGAGATGGCCATCTCCGTCGGGATGGCCTTGATGGCGTTCCAGAAATCCAGGTGTTCGTAGAGGCGCTGCCGGATCGGCATGAAGCCCCACTGTCCGCGGAGGACGAGGTTCACCATCCAGGCCATGAATGCGCATGTCACCCCCCCGCCCAGGACGGCCAGCGCGTAGGTCCTCAGAAGGTGGAGGGGTCGGCGCCAATCCGTGACCACCAGGCCCCGCGAGGCCAACCAGCCCCAGAACACGGCGCCGGTGATCTCCACGGGTACGAAGGCGCTGGAAAACTGCCCGGCGGACATGCGAAAAACCTGATTGAGAACGGCAACGCCGCAGGCCACCACGGGGCCTCGGGCGAGGCCCGCCACGGCTATGCCCATCATATCGAAGAAGAGGCCGCCCCAGACTGGAACAGGGGCGGCCTCGTGAATCCACAATGCCCGGACGCCGTTGCCCAGGGCCGCGCACAGGATCATCCAGGACAGGGGTTCGAGGATGCCGCGAAGATTCCGGCGCATCCCCTTCCACACCTCGCTACCGCCGGATACGATGTCCCCCGCCAGAGCTTGCCTCATGGGAGGGCAGACGCCCTATTCGAGCCGCTTTACTTCCATCTTCCAATTGGAGGCGAGGTCGATCCGGAAGACGGGGTGGGCGCCCGCGGCGAACGTGAAGTCCCACTCGCCGGCTACAGGCTCCTGGGGCGGGCGCCAGACCGCGAGCCGAATGTGGTGGGGTCCCGCCGAAACCTCGAGCTCCTTGGTGATGCGGGTCTTGGCCTTGGTCCCCGCGAGATCCTGCTCGTAGACCTTGGCGCCGTCCACCTTGATGACCAGCTTCGTGCCCGGGGCCTCCGATTCGAGGATGATGCCGAACCCGACCTTGGCGGCGGCCGCGGGACGGGAGGGTGTCTCCGCCGGTGTGGGTGGTTCAGAGGGCTTCGCCGCGGTTGGCACGGTGGTTGGAGGCGGCGCCGCAGAGGGTTGAGTTCTGGTCTCCGCGGGGCGCTTCGCCGGCTTGGCCGCCGGGGACACGGGAGGCGGGGTCGGCTTTGAAGCCGCGGGGGCTTCGGAGGGCTCTGGGACGGATGGCTGGGTTGTCTCCTGCGAAGGCTGGGCCGGCGTATCGGAGGACAGGGCCGGGGGCTCTGGCGTTGCGGGGGGTGGAGTTTCGGACTGCTGGGCCTGCTCCTGAAGTTTCTGGGCTTCCTCCTGGGCCTGCTGGGCCATGTCGGCCAGCTGGGCCTTCTTCGCGGCCAGCTTGGGTTTCAGCCAGAAGAAGTACCCGCCCGCGGCGCCGCCGATCACGAGGATGCCGATGAAGCCGAGGATGAGGAGGATGACCAGCACGGGGGAGCCTTTCTTCTTCTCGCCCGGCGCGGACGGTGCGGGGGCCGGCTTGGCGGCGGGAGGCTTGGGCGCCACGGGAGCCACCGCTTTGGCCGGGGGCTCAGGCTTGGGAGGTGGAGGAGCGGAGGCCGGGGGGGCGGGCGCCGGTGATGCCGGGGCCGGGGGAGGGGCGGCAGCGGCGGGCGTGGGGGCCTCGATCTTGGCGCCGCACAGGCCGCAGAACGTGGCGCCCGGCTTGCTCAGAGGCTTGCCGCACGAAGGGCAAACGAGGGCCGCCGTCGGAGCTCCGGCCAGGTCCGTGGTGGCGGCGATCTCGGAGGGCTTGGGGGCCGCTTCCGGCCTGCTTCCGCAATTGCCGCAGAACTTGGCATCGTCCTTCAGGGGTTTTCCGCAGTTTGGACAAACGGCCATCTCTTTCCTCCCGGGTAGTCGCGCCTCGCGCCCTGGTGCAGGGCGCCCCTCGAGTCCTCTTCCTGACCCAACGGGATATTGTAGCCACAGGACTGCTGCGCAGGTCAACGACCCCATGCCCCGGGAGTCAGAAGGTGAGGTCCCCGTAAGACCAGCGGAACTGCGCCAGGGCGGAGCGGTAGTCCCAGTCCGCGGCGACCTGGGAGGCTTCGGCGCGGGCGAGGGTGGTCTCCGCGTCGAGGAGGTCCGAGATGGTCCCGGCGCCCGATTCGTACCGGGCCTTCGCCAGCCGCTCGCTCTCTCGGGCGCTTGCCACCAGGGCCTCGGCGGTTCGGATAGCCTGGTACGCGGCCTGAACGCCAGAGAAGGCGTCCCAGACCTGCTCCCGGACGACCAGCGTCGCCTGTCGGGCGTCGGTCTCGGTCTTGGCCAGGTCCACCTTGGCTCTGGCGAGGTTCTCCTTGCGCGAGAAGCCCGTGAAAATGGGGATGGAGACGTTGACCCCCACGAGCCAGGTCTGGTCCTGGGGGTACCAGGAGGCGTCCTCCCGTCCGTAGGATGCGGCGGCGCTCACCTTCGGAGAGAAGGAGCTGTGAGCTAGGTTCACGGCCTGCCGGGCCGCCTCCACGCCCTGGGCGGCCGCCAGGAGGGCCGGACGGTCCTTCTGTGCGCGGCGGTCGGCCTCTTGGAGTTGGGCCTCATCCGGGGGTTCGGGGAGCGGAACTGAGGGAGAGATATCCAGGGATGTGGCGGCCGGGAGGCCCATGGCCGTGGCCAGACGGCCGCGGTTTATTCTCACGGCGTTTTCCGCCCGGATGAGGGAGAGCTTGGCGCTGGCTGCCTCCGATTCGGCGCGCGTCACGTCCACGAGGGGTACGGTGCCGGCCTCCTTGCGCAGCCGCGCGAGCCGCAGGTGGTCCTCCGACCGCGCCAGGCTCTTCTGCGCCACATCGAACTGGGCCTGGGCCGAGGCCAGCGAGTAGAAAGCTTGATGGACACCGAGGACGAGATCCTGTTTCGTCTTGGCCGCATCGGCCACGGTCTTCTGCTGCTGCGCCCGGGCCGCGGCGAGCTGGGCCTTGCGCTCCCCCCCGTCGAAGAGGGTGTAGGTGGCGCCGAAGGAGAAGCTGTAATCGTCCGTGGGCCCCACGATGGTGGGCACGGGCTGGCCCGGGAAGCTCAACCCGTTGGGCAGGAAGATGCGCCGTTGCCATCGGCTGGCCGCGAGGTTGAAGCCAAGGGCCGGGTAGTAGGGGGCCTTCGCGGCGTTGGCGGAGTGCGCGGCGCTCTCCGTGGACAGCTGGGCGGAGAGTTCCACGGGGCTCTGCCCGAGGGCCGTCGTTACGCAGGCCTCGATGCTCAGGGGGCCCTTGGGCAGGGTTGCGGGGGCGTCCTGGGCCCAGGCCGAGATGCACACGAGGGCGGCGGCCATGGCGGCGACGGCCGGAAAGGTTCGGTTCATTCCGAAAAACATGGGCCACTCCTTAATTTGGGCGGTACTGCTT
>JAKAJA010000196.1 GCA_021814085.1 Acidobacteriota bacterium
CCACGTCCTCAAGCGCGAGGCTCACCGCCTCCGCGCGTCTTAACCCGCACCCGTACAGAAGGGCCAGCACCGCCACGTCCCGCGCCCCTCCGGGCCCGGGGCCCTCCAGGCACGCCCGGACCAGGGCCCGCAGCTCGCCGGGGGCCAGCGCCCTACCGCTCGGTAGGGTCTCGCCCTTGACCCCCTTGAAGTCGGTGGCGGCCTGGTAGCTGGCAAGGTCCATCTGCCCGAGCCGGACCGCGCTGCGCAGCACCCCCCGCAGGACGGCCAGGTACTTGTTCACGGTGGCCGGGCGGTAGCGCTGCAGGAGGGCGGCGCGCACCGCCGCCGTGTGCGCGTAGCGGACGGCGCCCCAGGGGATCCGGGCGGCGTCCGCCGTCCCGCCGCTCAGAAGGCCCGCGAGGACCTTCAGGGTGGCCCCCAGGGTCCGCCGGCTCTCGGGCGAGGGCAGCGAGGCCAGGTACACCGCCGCCGGGTTGCGGTCCAGGGCCGCCGGCGGGGGAAGCACCGCCAGAACCAGCCCCTCCAGATCGTTGTCTCTCACCACCAGGTCCTTCTCCATAGGCCCCCCCGCTACTTCAGGTGGTACTAAATACGGCCGCCGTTTCGGGTCCCCACGTTACCGACGGTGAGGCCGCCGTCCGTGAAGCTGTAGATGATCCAGCACTCCTCGGTGCCCGCGTGGATACCGGCGGCTTGGTGGCCAGCGGGCTGTTATGGTTCCACGCTCTCGTATCCGGCCGTCTTTCTGATTTCTTTGTACTTCGAGAGAAGTGCCTGTTCGTGCTTGCTCTCCTCACGAATAAAGGACTCGATGATTGTCCTCAAGGACTCATCCTCGCAGTACAGCAAGGTCTCCCGGTACAGCGCCTGCGCTTGGCGCTCGTTATTGATCGCCAGCTTGAACAAGGACAACAGTTTTGTTTGCTTCTCTGTCAGCGGGCTGGACATGGCGTCCTCCTTAAGCGCTCAGCACTTTATCTTCTCTCGCCACCAGGTCATTCTCCATAGGCCCCCTCCTGTTTCGCGCGCGGCGCTAGTGAGAAGTCATATTCTCATAAGAAATAAAGAGGGGCAAGAAGCCCCCAAAAAGAGGGCCAAGAACATTCACAAAAGACCACCTTGAGGCTTAGCGTGCTTTATTGTCCGTTTTCTGAGGGTTGTCACCCCCTCTGTGTAACTATGTACTGGAAGCACTTTCGATTCCAGTTCGGACATCCTGGCCCACCCCCAACCCAAGCCTACCGGTAAGCGCGGTCGAGTGAGAACGATATATACACTATTATCAGGTAGTTACGGGTTGACGGCCCCCCACAAACCATGAGAGACTACACCTGCGAAACCATGGTGGGGGGAAGCTTGGGTTCTCTGTGTCTACCGGTTGACAAGACGACGAATGGGGCCTGGCGGACGCTCTTCATGCGCCAGCCATTTGCTGGGCCAGATGTGCGGATGAGGAGGGGCTATGAATTTTTGCCCGGGATCTCCAACCGGGATAAGCGGGCCGGCGCCGGCGAAATACTTGTTCTGGCCAGCCTCAGTGCCCTGCGGGCTCAAAAAGCGATGAAAATCGTGCAAGTAGCGCCGGGGTTTAACCCCGCCGTTCAGTTTCAGGACTTCGGGAAAGGCGAGGACGGCAACATCACCAACGGTGGCCTCCCCGGTAACACACCGGTTCGCCACCGCCCTGTCTCAAGGCGTCGCTGCGATCCCGCAGCCGGTGCGAGTCTACGACAGCAAGAACCAATGGGAGGTGTAGATGGTGTAGATGATGCGAGGTCCTCCTTAACCTGCCGATTCGGTAGCCCTATTTCAGGGTTGACGCATCTCTGCTGGAGGGATGCTTCGAGTGCAGTTAACTACAAAGACTCTTCGAGGGAGGCTAATCATGGTTAGAAAGCTACTCGCCGCGTGTTGCCTTGGGTCAATGTGTTTCATGTCCGTCACCATTGCAGCACAAACGGCTCCGCAGGTTGTTGTCTATGATACGATTCACACGGCAATCGCGACCCAGACCATAGCAAGCACAAATGACAGTTACACCATCAAGATGCTTGCACGGCCGTTCGCAGACGGCGACCATGGTGTGGGCTTTAACACAAAGGGGAATGCCGTCGCCATTACAATGTTCAAGCTGGACTTCTCAACAAAGGTCAACAATCCTAGTTCGACCGGTAACCTAGCGCCCACAAGCCTGGAGAAAGTAATCACGGTGAGCTATAACGGCAAATCTCAGCAACTTCAAGTAGACAATCCGGCGGACCTCCACCAGCTTCAGCGCTTTGTCGCTGGTTCCTCTATTGATGCGGACGTGAGCTCCCTTCTCAATGCGCTAGATGAATACTTCCCGGTTAAGTGCAATGTCGAGGGTATTGCGCCTGCGATTTCCGAATTTGCTGATTTTGCTCAGAAGCTTGCGGCCGGCGGCCCCGCGCCAATGGGCACTCCTAGGCCTGAGAACGTTGGGGTTGTAGTTATATTTGGCGTAATCTGTCTGTTCGAATGTGCGGATGTAGCTGGCTGCGCCATTGGCGCCGGCGGCTTCAACTCATATTTCCTTGAGTGCATGGACCCCACAAACTGAACAGCCCCGGTTGCAGGGATCATCGCATCCATGTCGCCTGACCTTTAGTTGGCTAGGAGAGGGTGACGTGGGTTGCGTTCGTTCTGTGCGCGAACCTGGGCTACCAGCACACCGGGTGATTCGGCATCTCCCATAATGGGCAAGGTGCCACCTGATGGGGTGTCCGGCACGAGCCTGAGGGGGGGAGGAGCTATACTCCCTCCCTCGGTGTTGGCTCACCGGCCGAGACGAACATTTCAGTGCGTCAAGGGAAGCCCGGCTATCGAAACTCGAGTTGCATAGCCCGCCGGTTGAGGCTCCAAATCTGATGATGGGACGCCCAACCCCCAGGATACAAGAAGGAGCGACATGCGAGTTCACCTTGGTGGGATTCCGATAAACCCGACTTTTCATCCCCTTGAACCATGGCACGCGATGAATGAGCCAGGTCTTTGGCTGGTTCAACTGTACGCCGCTCCCGTTGCGATGTTGAATTTTGTTCTTCTTGGAATTCCATGGTTTTTCCTCACCCCCCTCACCAAAGATCAAGTGATCGGGTATTGCCATAGGCCGAAGGTGTGGGTCCTGTTCATTCTGCTGCTGGTAGTCCATGAAGCCCTTCACGCCCTTGCGCATCCAGGGCACGGCTCTTCTCCAGACACCGTATTGGGCATCTGGCCTTCGCGCTTGGTTTTCTATGCGCACTATGACGCGGAGGTCACCAAATCTCGCTTCCTTGTGATCATTCTGATGCCCGTTTTGGTCCTCTCCTTATTGCCGCTTGCCTTGTGTTCAATTCTTGGCGCAGCCCCAGCCCTTATCGCCTGGCTGTCCATCTTGAACGCGCTCTCCTCCTGTGTTGACGTACTCGGAGCAATGCACGTTCTTTACGGGGTTCCTAACAATGCCATTCTGAGAAACCTTGGTTGGCACACATACTGGCGGCCACAACTTCAAGCGAACCGCACCTGAACGCAGGTGCGGCGGTTGCAGTCACAAACCGTTGTAAATGGCCCCTTGGTTCCTGCTCTCCGTGGATAGATGTCCATCATACACTATTCTTTTCCGTTGTTCAGGCCTTGGTCCAATCAGGCACGGCGCAAGCCTTTGAGGGGTCTTCGTAGAAAGAATGTGCCGCGCCGCGAGCTGCGATTGAGCGGCTCCTGGATCCATGATTCGCCCCACGCCGCCCGCGGCCACGCCGGCGTTCCCGGGCAAGGAGAGACCGATGAACGCACCATGTTATTCACTTGCGGCGGAGGATATCACGGCCCTTATGGAGGACGTGTTTCCCCATTTGGAGCTGTTTCTCCGGAAGCAGAATGACCAGCTTCTCACCAAGTACAATTGCCGGTCCAGGACGCCTTGGCTTGGGGGAGACTCTTCTCGTGAATGCGTCCAGCTGATGGGCGCGCTCGCCGGGTGCATGGGCGGTCCGGACCCTCGTGGCGGGACCCCCTGCGGCCTCGAAGAAACCCTTCTGGCTGCCTTCCGGGCGGGCCTGGAGGTTTCTTGCCAGGATCGTAAACCGTAAGGCGCTGTTGGGGGCCGGGGAGCCACAGGGCCCCTCGCGCGGATTTAGAATCCCCCGGTCTCGAAAACGGCGGGGTTAAGCGGCCCGGTCAGCCTTCGTGCCCGGGAGGGCTCGTTACTCTTCGTCGCCCGCATCGCCCCAGTCGCGCACCCGCTCGCGGCGGCGGACACGGTGGCGGACACGCCGGGCTGCCGCGGCCAGGACCTGGAACACGCTCACGCTTTGCTCGTGAAGGGGGATGCTCTTGCGCTGCTGCTGGGAGATATTCTGCCGGTCCTGCCGGGCCTGCGGGCGCTCCCCCGAAACGCCTTCCCGGGCCTGCGAGGCATGCTCCCTAACCTGTTCTTCCATGAACCCGCCGTGGGCGGCACGCACGGCGGCATCGTCCTCGTACCAGTGTAGGGTATCCACGACGTCCCAGTCCCTGGCCGTCAGCGGCCGGCCCCCGTTCCGGAGCTCGAGCACCCGAACGGCGCTCGATGATTCCGGGTCCCAGCCTCTCTTCAGGCGGTCCTGGTGCCGCAGGTCTAAGACCGGGTGAGGCCACGCCGCGGCATCGTTCGCGGAGTATTCCATGATGGCCTTGGCCTCATGCCACCGCTGCGCCGCCTCCCGGTAAGGACGCGCCTCGGTCTGGGCGGCCGTGAGACGCT
>JAKAJA010000197.1 GCA_021814085.1 Acidobacteriota bacterium
ACCTTCGCTTCGGGTACTGGCTGGCGAGTCTCCTCGTCCACGACGCGTCCGGTCACCTCGGCGCCGCCGTTCAGGACGAATCGAAGGGTCCTGTTGTCCTTGGCGGGAACGTCGTCCATCTCCTTGGCGAGGTAGCCATCGGCCCCTGCGGTGAGGGTGAAGGGGCCGTCCGAGGCCATCATGGGCGGGAGTTCGAAGGCGCCGTCCTTTCCCGCGTCAACCGAGGGGCCATCGTAGTCACGACCTGTGATCACCCACGATTCGGGGATGCCCAGGCCCTTGTCATCCACGATGAGCCCGGCCAACACCACGCCCTTTTCGAGAAAGACCTCGAGCCGCCCGCCGGAAGGTGGTTCCCTGAGCTTCATCTCGGCGGGGACTCGGCCCTTCGCGCTCACTTCGAGCTTGAAGGGATAGGCGCCAGGGGCCACCGTTCCCGAACCCTCGGCCCACTCCTCCTCCACGCCGAAGACGAGGACGGGGATGTTGGCCGAACAGCAGGAGCCACGAACTTTCGCACCCTTGATGGGGGCTTTCGTGGCTTTGTCCCGAACGGTCACCGACAGAGGCTGCGCACCCTTGAGGATCACGGTGCGGAGGCCGTCGAAGGAGGGAACCTCCAGGAGGGAACACTCCGGGGCGACGACTCCGCCCGCCGCGTGCTGGAAATCCTCTGAAAGGGCAATCCGTCCTACCTCGTCCCCGGCCGCCGTGCGCTGGAGGGTCCCCATGTTCTTCATGAGATTGAACGGATCGGACATGGCCTTGAGGGGAAAGGCCTTGAGTTGGGCCGAAGCGATGTCGCGGCCGTAGGCGTCCTTCACGAGGAGGACCCTGCCCCGCTCGGGAACGAGGAGAAGGCTCGCCTGGAGTGTGGAGGGGGCAAGGGTCGTCACCATGGGGAGGTAACCCTCGTCCTCCACCCAGACCACGGTCGCCTTTCCCGCTTCCACGGGGATGCGCGTCACGCCCCGCGCATCCGTGCGCACTCGGCCGAAGGGCTCGGGCAAATTGGGCAGATCTTCGGGCTTCCACTCCAGGAGGATTCCCGCCGCAGGCTTTCCGTCGGCGTCCCGCACCAAGAGGGTCACGGTCTGGCCTTCGGGCAGGGACTTCGGGGGTACCTGTCCCGCTTTCACCAGGAGGATGGGCCTGCCTGCTTGCCAGAGGACCGCGTCCTCGGCGCAAGGTGGCGCGGGCTTCCCGCTCTCCACTTTCGCGGGAGGATCGCCGGGGTTGAGCCCCGACCGCCACAGGGTGGGGCCGGAATCCTGGCTGTGTATGCCCGTGGTAAGGCAGAACGCCCCCAAGAGAATGAACGTCAACCCGAAATGTCGCATCGGTTCTCCCGTACGTGTCAGCCTTTTAAATCGACCTTCACCTTGTAGACCGTCGAGGTACCGGGGTCGGCCATGGAACCGGTCCTGTGGACGAGGACGAGATAGAGGGTGCCCCTATCGTTCGCCGCCGCGCCCAGGATGTGGTCGTGCGGGGCCAGGGGCGAGGGCAGGCGCACGGGCGTAGTGCCTAGAACCTTGAGGTCCCCGTCCATCCATTCCATTTCGAGCTGGGGTTCTTGGGGCCGGGGCTTTTGCCACAGGATGCCGAGCAGCTTTCCCACCTTAAGAAGCCCGCAGACACGGGGTGCAGAATGCGAGATGGAAGCCTGCCGTTCCAGGTCCGTGACGTCCGCCATCGTCACTTTGGGCAGGGTGCCGAGGGGTTCGGAGCGTTTGGACACGGTTCCCTTCTCGTCCACGAGCTTCACCTGCCTCGGCAGACATTTGGTGACGGCCCAGAGGGTGTCGCTCCAGCGGACCCCATACCCTTGATCAAAGAGCATGGTCGACAGGAGCTGCTCCTCAGTAGACGTCCCTTCCTCGGCGGCGACGAGGTCTTTGCCCTTGAGGTCCGTGGAGAAGAGGGTCATGGTTCGGCCGGGTGAGGTTTCTGTGGGTATGTCGCTTTCCTTGCGGCATCCGCGCCCGAAAAACATGTACCGGTGGGGTGTCAGAAGAAATCCCATCGCGGGGTTGTAAAGGGAGATAGGGCCGAGGTGACCGACTTCCTTTCCGTCGGGAAGAGAGAAAAGGTAGAGGAGAGCGTTCGTGTCTTCGACGGCCAGGCGGTCGCCTTCGATGGACATGAGGAGCGGGTTCTGAAAGCCGTTGGGCGGCTTGATGGACCCCAGGGCCTTCCCCTCGGGGGTAAATCCCAGCACCGCCAGGGCCCCCCGGTCGCAGAACCAGGCGTTCCCCTTCCCGTCCACGGCCACCGATTCGATGCGCTCCACCTTCACGGGAAAGCGCATCGGTTCCGCGGCGGAGAGGGTTGGAAGGGGGGATGTCTGCGCCCATGCGTTCAGACAACATCCTGCCCACACCCCCAATGTCACCGCCAGTCTTTTCATGGTTCCCCCTTGCGATGCGTAAAGTCTAGACAATCCGAATGCGGTTCGCAAGGCGACAGGGGGGGACCCCTGGTCCCATTGGGGCGGCGGGGATCGTGGTCGGGAAAGCTCGATCAGCCGATGCGCTCGAAGGTGACGAAGGAATGTCTCGGGGGGCCACTTCTGTCTTCTCGTGATGTCTCGACGAATGTCCCCTCGGGGATCTCGGGGAAGAAGGCGTCGCCCTCGGGGGTTTCATCCACTAAGGTGAGCTCGATACGTTGGGCGAGGGGCAGGGCCTCCAGAAAGATCTCCCCACCACCGATGACGAAGACCTCCGCTCCGGTCGCTTGGTAGGGTGCCAGGGCGACGTCGAGGCTCGAGGCGGTTCGCGCACCTTCCGCGGTGTACCCGGCCCGCCTCGTGACGACGACGTTCTCGCGCCCGGCGAGCGGTCCATTCAAGGTCTCCCAGGTCTTGCGCCCCATGATCACGGGATGTCCCATGGTCAGATTTTTAAAACGGACCATGTCTTCGGGGATGTGCCAGGGCACTCGGCCGTTTTGGCCGATCACCCGGTTCTTCCCCATCATGGCCACAATCGTCACGCGCATCGGTCAACTCCGGAGGGAGAAATGGACGCCCCCTCGTGAAGTCTACCCCAACTGCACGGCGGCGGAACCGGTCGCGCCGTGGCGCGGCGGGCGGGAAGGGCTTATATATTTAACCCGGATTTTGCAGTTGCCGTTGGCGGTTGCGGCGAGGCGCTTGGCAGGACGGCGGTTGGGCCTGAACGCCCTGGGACATAAGCAAAATCCGGGTACTCCCGAGCCGGAGGCGATGGGAGCACTCAAGGGAGGGGTGAGGCTCCATCGGGCTTTGCCCGTTGAGCGGGGAGGGAATGGCCCTCCCCGAGGAGGAGATGGCGCCTTTTCCCCCGGACACCACCTTCATGGCCCGAGGCACAACGGGGTCAAATGCAACATCTGGGTTTAAGGAACAAAAGAGGGGGGAAAACGGTAGTTTAATACTGCCAGTGGCGCGGGGCCGTGCCATGGGTAGGGAGGTGACTCATGAGCGCGACCCGATCCTGCTCCGAGGGCCTGAAGCTATTCACCCGGAATCCCGCAAACCCCATCCTCACCACGGAGGCCCTTCCCTACCCGGCCTACGGCATCTTCAACCCCGCGGCCACCATGCTGGGGGGAGAGACGATCCTCCTGGCGCGCGTGGAAGACATGCGCGGTTTGTCCCACTTGGCCCTCTGCCGGAGCAAGGACGGTGTCACGGGATGGGAGATCGACGCGGCCCCGGCCCTCGAGCCGGATCCCGTCAAGTACCCAGAAGAACAGTGGGGCATCGAGGACCCGCGCATCACCTGGCTGGCGGAGCGGGAGGAGTACGCCGTCGTCTATATCACCTACTCCCGGCGCGGGCCGCAGGTGTCCCTGGCCACGACCAAGGATTTCAAGACCTTCGACCGCTGGGGGTCCATCATCCCCCCGGAGCACAAGGATCCCGCCCTGTTCAGCAAGCGTTTTAGGGGGCGCCTGGCCATGCTTCACCGCCCCGTGACCGAAGGCCAGGAATCCAACATGTGGATCTCCTTCTCGGCGGACCTGGGCCACTGGGGGGACCATCGCCTCCTCATCGAAGCGAGGCCTGGCCCCTGGTGGGACGCCTACCGCGTGGGTGTCTGTCCGCCCCCCCTGGAAACCACCGAGGGATGGCTGGTGCTCTACCACGGCGTCCGGAGGAGCCAGACGGGCACGAAGCTGTTCCACCTCGGCCTCGCCCTGCTGGACCTGGAGGATCCAAGGCGTGTGATCCGGCGAGGCGAAGAGTGGGTCTTCGGCGCCCAGGCCCCCTACGAGCGGGAGGGCAACGTGCGGGACGTGGTCTTCCCCTGCGGATGGATCCACGACGCCGCCACGGGGAAGCTCAGGCTCTACTACGGGGCGTCGGCCACCTCCATCTGCCTCGCGGAGGCCGACATGAAGGAGGTCCTCTCCTACGTCCTCTCTTGCCCTCAGCCGGTGTGACGGTTGAGGGTGTCCGCCCTCACCAAATGGTGGGCCGTTCGGCCTTGGGGCGGTTCATGGGATTCCCTTCCTTACACCCGAAGGCGGTCTGGAACTCGGGCAGGTCGGACAGAGGCCCGATGACCCGGTACTTGGCCGGGGAGTGGGGATCGGTATTGAGTTGGACGAGGAGTTCCTCGGGGCGCTGGAGGGTCCGCCAGGACTGGGCGTAGGCCAGGAAGAAGCGCTGGTCAGGGGTGAATGCTCCCGCCCCCTGAGGCGGTTTCCCGGCCTGGGCCTTCTGGAAG
>JAKAJA010000198.1 GCA_021814085.1 Acidobacteriota bacterium
GACGTGGGTTACGGACAAGGCCAAGGCCGGGCTCGTCCAGTGGGGAAAAAAGAAGGGGCAGTACGCCCACAAAGTCAAAGAGACGGCGACATCGACCAACCACACGGTGGTCATTACGGGGCTGGCACAGAACACCACCTACCACTACAAGGTTCTGACGGGGACCGCCAAGTCCGCGGATGCAAAGTTCACCACGGCCAACTTCAGCGACGGCCCCTTCACCTTTGCGAACATGGGCGACAATCGGGGCCACTCCCCGGATGAAGACTCCGTGAACGTGACGCCATCCTTTCAGAATGTCCTGAACGCTGCCGTGGCCAAGAACCCCGCCTTCACCGTCCACGTCGGGGATATCTTCATCGGACACAGCAATCTGGCCACGACGCAGAAGATGTACAACGTCTTCAAGGCCGCCATCCAGCCTTTGATCGCCGCCTCGTCCGCCCCATATCCTTTCACCATCAGCCCCGGCAACCACGAGATGCGGCCGGCCTGCACGGGCACCCGGGCGGCGGGCGAGGAGGCCTGTACGGCGGACTTCGACCCCTTCGCGCTCTTTAACCAGGAGTTCCCGAGCCAGCCGCAGAACGGTCCATCAGGCTACGTCGGCACGGCCTTCTCATTCGATTACGGGAACTCCCATTTCGCCTCCATCGACGCCTGCCGCTTCGACGCCAACGCGACCACGGAAGACTCGGACCTTTACGACCTGCACGACGCCGTCATCAACTGGCTCGACGCGGACCTCGCCGCGGCGCAGCAGGCGCACGTGAGGCACATCTTCGTCTTCGGGCATCCGGAAGCCTGGGCCCCGGACGGGATCCGATGGTCCGCGGGTTCCTCCGGGACACAGGCCGACTTGTACGCGGTGGCCAACAAGGTCGCCGTTGGCTCCTCTGGAACGATCCTGGCCTCCCAGGACGGCGTGACCTGGTCGCCCCAGGTCTCGGGTACCTCGGCCACCCTGCGGGGCGTTGCCTGGGGGTTGAACAACGGCGTGGCGGTCGGCGACTCAGGTACGATCCTGGCGTGCGCGACCTCCGGCAGCACATGGACCCCCTGCACATCGGGAACGGCGAACAACCTCAACGCCGTTTTTTCCAATGGCGTGATGTTCGTGGCCGTCGGTTCGGCCGGCACGATCCTCACCTCCACCAACGGGACCACGTGGACGGCCGCGAATTCGGGCACCACTCAGGACCTCTACGGAGTGACGCAGGGATCCTACATCGGCCAGGGCACTTCGGTGCACCACCAGACCTTCCTTGCCGTCGGGGCGGGCGGCACGCTCTTGACCTCACAGAACGCCAGCACTTGGACAGCCCAGACTTCAGGTACGACTAAGGACCTGCATGCGGTGGCCGGCGGCACTTCCTACGGCCTGCCTATTCTCATGGCCGTGGGCAGCGCCGGGACGATCCTGACCTCACCCGACAGCGTCACCTGGCAGGCTCAGGCCTCGGGCGTTGCCACCGGCCTGAACAGCGTGGTGTGCACGCACATTTTCATCGCCCTGGGGGACGGGGGCACGGTCCTCACTTCCGAAGACGGCGCCGAATGGGTCCGGCAAACCTCGGGCACCACGTCGAACCTTCTGGGGGTCGAGCATTGGGATCCCGACGAACTCCAGGCCTCGGAATACTTCTCCGTGGGCGCGGGGGGCAGCATCATCCTCTGCCCCGAGTGGCTCGGCGTTTCCTCCCTCGGCAACTACACGAGCCAGCGGGACAAGCTCTGGCAAGTGCTCAAGGCCCACCAGGTCGATGCTTACCTCTGCGGGCACGTCCACATCTTTGACGACAGCTTCACCGTGGACGGCGTGGTCCAGTGGCTCGACGGCAACTCGGGGAGCACGGGTGTCGGCAACGGCCGCTGGACCCTGTGGTCCATCAACGGGGATGCGGCCACGGCCACCCTCCTCGACGAGAGCGGCAACGTCACCTACACGAGGGTCATCCAGAGTTCGCAGCCATAGCAGGGCGAGTCGGCCGAAGGCGAGGCATTTCGAAAAGTCCCTCCCACGAGGGGCAGGAGGTGGATCGATGATTCCTTGGAACGGCGCGGCGACTCTTGTCGGGACAGGATTTCACGGTCCCAGGTAACCATGAGCAAGATTCGAGGCATCTGGCCCCTTGCGACGGCATTCGTCCTTGTATTGGCCGCCCTCCTCTGGACGGCCATAGGCATTCTCCGACCCTTTCCCCCGAACAAGCTGGTGATGGCCACCGGAGGCGCGGGCAGCGACTACAGCGAGGTGGCGGAACGGTACCGGGCCATCTTGGCCAGTTCCGACATCGCGCTCGACCTAAGGCCCACGGCAGGCGCCATGGAGAACCTGGCCCTCCTCAGAGACTCCCATTCGGGGGTGGACGTGGCCTTTCTGCAGGGAGGCACCACGAGCGCGGACGAATCCCCCGATCTCGTCTCGCTGGGGACCGTTTTCTACGAACCCCTCTGGCTTTTCATCCCGGAGGGCATCACGCCCAAGGGAATCGATTCCCTCAAAGGCCGTCGCATCTCCATCGGGCGCGAGGGCAGCGGAGGAAGGGCGCTCTCCCTCAAGCTTCTCGCTGAGATCGGGGTCACGCCCCAATTCGCCAACCTGCTGCCCTATCCGCCGGAGGAAGCGGCGGCCAAGCTCCTGAACGGGGAAATCGACATGGCGGCCATGATGGAGTCATGGGATTCACCGGTCGTGAAGCGGTTGCTCACCTCCAGCAAGATCAAGGTGGCGAGCTTCACTCACGCGGACGCCTTCGTGGAAGTGTTCCCCTTCCTCAACAAGCTCGTGCTCCCGGCGGGATCGGGCGACATCCTCGCGGTGCGTCCACCAGAGGACGCCATTCTCCTCGCCCCCAAGGCGAGCCTCGTGGTTCGAAGGGACCTTCACCCCGCTATCCAGTATCTCTTGCTCCAGGCGGCCGTGCAGGTCCACTCCGGACCCGGGATCTTCCGAAAGGCGGGACAGTTCCCGGCCCCCGAGGCCATCGACCTGCCCCTGAGCGACGAAGCGGCCCTCTACTTCAAGCGGGGACAGCCCTTTCTGCTGCGCTACCTTCCCTTCTGGATGGCCGTCTTCCTGGAGCGGCTCCTCATTCTCCTCCTGCCCATCGCGGGCATTCTCTATCCAGTGGCCACAGTCGCCACGTTCGTGCCCACCCTCCGGAACTGGAAGATACGGCGAAAGATCTTCAGACTCTACGGCGAACTGCGGTTTCTCGAGGTGGAGATCGACAGGGGCAATGGCGCGGACAAGACGGGATCGATGGCTGGCCGGCTCAAAGAGCTGGAGGAGCAGTCAAACAAGCTGAACGTGCCCATCTCCTACGTCGACCAGGTGTACACGCTCAAGCACCACATCACGCTGGTCAAGGCCAAGCTGAAGGCACCGGAACCACCCCCGACCCAGGGGGATTCGGACTGAACCGGGGCCCCGGAGCCCCGGCACCTAATCCCCTCCACCATTGAATCAGGTCGCTGGCTCTCCCGCCGGCTCTCGGCCGCCCTTGCCTAGGCGCGGCGTGCACATGGCGAGCAGGAGGGATAGGAGGCAGGCCCAGGCCCCGAAGAGATAGGCGTGACTGAAGCCGGTCATCCGCAGCGCCGCCCCCGGTTCGGGCGTCACCGCATGCGCCGGCGCGCCACCCGCGCCCGAATAGAACGTCTCGAAAGCGTTGACGCCCAGCAGCAGGCCCAGATTGTAGAGGGTCCCGTACACGGCGGAGGCCTCGCCCTTCAGCTCCAACGGAGCAGACCCGAGGACCTCCTTGGAGTTGGAGGCCATGAACAGGGTGTACGCGAGGGCGAGCCCCGCGAGGAAGACGCAGGGAGCGGCGAGTCCCGGTTGGCGGAGGGTCAGGGCGAAGAGGAGGCTCCCAGCCGCGGCCAACCCCATGCCTGCGCCGCAGACCTTCCACGGGGCGAACCGGTCGGCCAGCCGGCCAGCGAAGGGCGAGAAGACCATGAACGTGACGGAGTAGACCATCAGAACCAGCCCCGTCCGCTCCGTGCTGAGCCCCCGGCCCAATTCGAGGAAGAACGGCATGAGGAAGGCGTTGCCTCCCATGAGGATGAGCCCAAACACAGAGACCGCGTTGGCCAGGAGGAAGCGCCTCTCCTCCAGGAGGGAGGGCGCGACGAGCGGATTTTTCCCCTTCAGCTGCCGGACGACAAAGAGCAGCGCGGAGCAGACGGAGAGGGCCAGGAGCGCCAGGGCGGGAGCAGAACCCCAGCCCCTCTCTTGTCCCTCGTTGAGGGCGAGGATGAACGAGGCGACGCCGAGGAGGCTGAGCAGGGCCCCCGAGTAGTCCAGCCTGCCCAGGCGCTTCCCCGTATCTCCACCTTTCGGAATAGCCCAGGAAGCGACGAGAATCGCCAGGATGCCGATGGGCACGTTGATGAAGAAGACCCACCGCCAGGAGAGCCTCTGGGTCAGAAATCCGCCGAGGGGTGACCCCACGGCGATCCCGAGGGCGCCGCAGGTGGCCAGGATACCCATGGCCCCGCCCACTCTGGCGGCAGGGAGGAACCGGGAGGCCGCGGTGTAGGTCATGATAACCAGGATAGAGCCGCCGAACCCCTGCACGCAGCGGAAGAACACGAGCAGGCCCAGGCTCGGGGAGAGGCCGCAGAGCAGGGAGCCCGCGGTGAAGACGGCGTAGCCCCAGATGAACATCTTCCTGGGACTTACGGCGTCGGCGATGCGTCCC
>JAKAJA010000199.1 GCA_021814085.1 Acidobacteriota bacterium
AGGACTCCACCTCGCAGTAGACCTTCGCCTCGCGGACGCGGCGGGCGATGAGCTGTGTGTACTGCGAGCCGCAGTCCAAGATGAGAATCCGTTGTGGGCGGGACATCATCGGCACCTCTGCACGGGGGGAAGTATACCGTGGGAAGGGGGAAGGCGGAAGTTAGATGTGGAATGGCGAATGGCGAATGGGGAATGTTAAGAATTCAGATAGGCTCTGCCGTCTCTCCGCCCGTCTCCCCCACATTCGATATTCAACATTCGACATTCGACATTGCATTGTCCGCCCACGCCCTGAATCCTTCGAGCATGGCCTCGGGCTCCTTGTACCGCTCGAGGCTCCCGCGCAGGGAGGCGGAGCCGGGCATGCCCACCGTGTACTTCCCCAGGAAGGTCTTCATGCGGTGGAGCGCGAGGCCCCGGGGCCCGATGGCCATGAGGTCGGCGAAGTGGTCGAGGATGAGGTCCACGCGGTCCCTGGCGGTGGGCGTCTCATAGGAGCCCGTCGCACGGAGGTCCTCGATCTGCCGGAAGATCCACGGGTTCTTCACGGCGGCCCGGCCCACCATGACGCCGTCGCACCGGGTCTGCCGCCAGAGGTCGAGTGCCGCCTCGGGGGTGGTCACGTCGCCGTTGCCCACGACGGGAACGGGGACGGCCGCCTTGAGCTCGGCGATGCGGTCCCAATCGGCCCGCCCGGAATAGCCTTGCTCCTTGGTGCGACCGTGGAGGGCGAGGCCGCTCACCCCAACGTCAACGAGGGCCTTGGCCACCTCCACGAAGGTGATCTCCTCGCCGCTCCACCCCAGACGCATCTTCACCGTCACGGGTACGGACGCGGCCTTCACCACGGCGCCGGCTACCGCCGCCGCCGCGCGGGTGTCGCGCAGGAGCGCCACGCCGCACATGCCCTTCGTGATCTTGTGGGCGGGACAGCCCATGTTGATGTCCACGGCGTCCGCGCCCTCCTGCACGCACCGCCGGGCCGCCTCGGCCATGTGCTCCGGATCGGCGCCCGAGAGCTGGAGCGCCACGGGGTGTTCCCCGGGACCGATGCGGAGGTATTCCTCCGTGCGCATGGCGCCCCTCACGAGACCTTCGGAGGAGAGGATCTCCGACACCACGAGGCCCACGCCGCCGCAGCGGCGCACGACGCGGCGGAAGGTGATGTCCGTGAGCCCCGCCATAGGCGCCAGCACCAGCGCCGGGGCGACGGTCAGGGAGCCGAGGGAATAGCTGGAAGGGTACTCCTGGTCGCCGCCAGCGGATGGCCGGATGGTCATGCTGGGTCGCTCTCGACCTGGAGGCGCTCGAAAAATTCGGGCTCGCGCCCCTTGGGGACGGGCCGGAGCGCCTCCTGGAGGATCCTCACGCGGAACCCCGGCCCCTCCTCATCGAGGATGGTCAGCACGTCGCCGGGGCGCACGTCGCGGCCCGGCTTCGCGGGATGGCCGTTGAGAAGGACCCCGCCGCCCGAGGCGGCATCCTTGGCGGCGGAGCGCCGCTTGATGAGGCGGGTGTTCTTCAGGAAGACGTCGAGGCGCATGGGCGAAAGAAAGGCAAGGGCCAGTGGGCAATCGTCAGTCGCAAGACGCAGAACTTTCTTTCGATTGCCTCCTGGCTGCTGCCCATTGCCTACAAGTACTTCGGGTTGATCCTGACGTAGCTCTGGCTCTTGAGCCCGTCGATATATTCCTTGTAGGCCTTCTGAAACTTCTGCTCCTTGATGCCCTCGATGACCATGTCGCGGCTCTTGTCGAGGGAGGGAACGTCGCCTTCCTTCCTGGCCTCCACGCGGAAGACGTACCAGCCCGCGTCGGTGGACACGAGAGGCGAAACCTCGCCCGCCTTGAGGGGGAAGACGGCGTTGGCGATGGCGGGGCTGAGGTCCCCCTGGGCGAACCACCCCGCTTCCCCCTTGGAGCTCTTGGAGAAGGCCTGGGAGTACTGGACGGCCATGTCCGAGAAGGATTTGCCGGCGGCCACGTCCTTCTTCACCTGGTCCGCGAAGGCCTGGGCCTCCTCCAGGGTATGCCCCTGCTTCAGGAGGAGGATCTCCTGGAGCTGGACCTGGGGCTTGCCGGCGAGCTCGCCCTTGTGCGCCTCGTAGAAAGCCTTGATCTCGTCCGTGGAGACGGAGATCTTGCTGCGGATCTCACGGCTCTTCATGAACTCGGGGACGTAGATGAGCATGACCTGCCTGCGGAACTCGTCCATGGTGATGCCTTCGGCCGAAAGGGCCCGGGCCAGGGCTTCCTTGGTTTCGAGTTTGTTCTCCTTCATGAAGTTATCGATCTGGCTGTCCACGATGGCGTCGACTTGGTAGAGGGTCTTGGCCTTCTCGATGAGGAGGAGCTCATCCTCCATCTGCTCCAGGAGCATCTGGGGCACTTCCTTGAGGCGGGCTTCCAGGTCCGGCCCCTTGTACTCGCGGCGCATCCCGTCCTGGGTGCTCTTCACGCGCTTGTCGAAGTCGCTCTTCGTGACGATGTTGTCGTTGACCTTGATGACGATCTCTTCCACCACGGCGGCCCGGGGGGCCAGGGCGGCGGACATCAGCAGGGCTGCGAGACCGAGGGTTGCCAAACGGTTCATGGGGTCTCCTTCTGGTAAACAAAGGGTAGTTTAGACCAAAAGACGACAATCCGGAAGCGCTTTCGCAAGCCCTCCAGGTATTCGTCTTTCAGCTCCTCTCCTCTTTCGTCTGAGAGCCGAAGGCGGATCTCGGGGGCCACCTCGTCCCGGGGCAGGAGGTAGGTCTTGCAGCGGCCGTCCACCTGGAGGATCTGGTAGGCGTTGTCGGCCAGGCGCATGGGGGGGGTGGGAACCCCGTCGCGGGCCTTCTCGACCACCGGCTTGAGGTAGTCCGGGAGTTCGCTGTATTGGAAGTACTGGGTGGCGCCCCGGTCCGGCGAGAGGGAGTAGAGCCTCGCCACATCCACGAAGGAGTGCCCCCGCCGCAGGAGCCCCGCGGCGTCCGCCGCCTGCATCTCGCCGGGGAGAAGCATCTGCCGGAGGAGGACCCCGGGGCCGCGCTCGAACTCGCCGCGGTGGTCGCGGTAGTAGGCCGTCACCTCCTCCTCGGGAACCTCGACCTTGGAATACACCCGCTCCTGCAGGGCGCGGTCCAGGGCGCCCTCGAGAATCTTGGGATCGGAGAAGGTTCCGAGGGGGTGGGGTGACGAGCCGAGATCGGCGGGGGTGATGTCGTTCAGCACGAGCACGGCGTTCACCAGTCCGTCCCACACGCGGCTCTGGACCCAAGGGTCCTCCGAGGACCCCGCCTGGTTGTAGGACAGGGCAGAGGAAAAATCGCCCTTGGCCAGGGCGAATCGCCCCACCACGGCCAGGGTGCCTGGGTCCTTCTCCAGACGGGACAAGGGGTCCCGCCGGCAGGCCAGGGCCAGTGTCAATGTGAGGAGGAGGAGCAGGATGGGGGCCAGCGCCTGCCGCCTCATGGGATCACCTCCACCGCCGGGTGGGCGGCGTGAAGAACCTGGCCCAGCACGCCAAGGGCTTCCTCGCCATACCCGAGGACGAGTTCCAGGGAGCCCGACGGCGCGAGGTGGACGCCCTTCCTGCGGGAGAGGAACCCCACGAGGCCCGCCGTGTCCAGCGGCGCCTCCGGGTCGAAGGTCATGACGAGGCGATCGCCCTTCTTCGCCACGCTCCTGATGGCGAGGCGTTCCGCCTGGAGGCGCAGGCGCACGGCATCGAGCATGCGCGAGACCACGGGAGGAGCGGGACCGAAGCGGTCCGCCAGATCGGACGCCACCCGCATCACGTCCTCCGCGCCGGAGGCGAGGGAGAGGTCCCGGTAGAGGGCGAGGCGCTGGTTCTGGTCCTCGATGTAATCCGAGGGGACGGCCAGGTCGAGGCCCAGGCTCATCTCGCACCGGATGGGCGCCAGGGCCACCTCCCCCTTGGCCTCGGCCACGGCCTCCTCGAGGAGGCGCAGGTAGAGATCGAACCCCACCGCCTCGATGTGCCCGGATTGCTCCGCACCCAGGAGATTGCCGGCGCCCCGGAGCTCCAGGTCCACGGCGGCCACGCGGAACCCGGCGCCCAGTTCCGAGAACTCCTGCAGCGTGGTCAGGCGCTTCTCCGCATCGGCCTGGAGGACGAGGCCTTCGGGCACGAGCAGGTAGGCGTAGGCGGGCACGTCCGAGCGCCCGATGCGGCCGCGGAGCTGGTAGAGCTGGCAGAGGCCGAAGGCGTGGGCGTTGTTCACGATGAGGGTATTGGCCCGGGGGAGGTCCACGCCGTTCTCGATGATGGTGGTGCACACCAGGACGTCGTAGTGCCCGTGGAAGAAGGCGAGCATGACCTCCTCCAGGGACCTCTCCCCCATCTGCCCGTGGGCGATGGTCACCCTGGCCCCGGGGACCCACTCCTGGAGGCGGCGCGCGGTGGAGGCGATGGTCTCCACCTGGTTGTGGACGTAGTAGACCTGTCCACCCCGGGCCAGCTCCCGTCCGATGGCCGACTGCACCAGCTCCCGTTCGTAGGCGTGGACGGAGGTCTGGATGGCGAGGCGGTCCTTGGGGGGCGTCTGGATGAGGGACATGTCCAGGATTCCGCTGAGGCCCATCTGGAGGGTCCGCGGGATGGGCGTCGCCGTGAGGGTCAGGACGTCCACGTGGGTCTTGATCTGCTTGATCTTCTCCTTGTGGGTCACTCCGAAACGCTGCTCCTCGTCCACCACCAGG
>JAKAJA010000200.1 GCA_021814085.1 Acidobacteriota bacterium
GAGGCTCAGGAAGGCCTCCCGCTCGAGGTCGAGCACGGTCTGCTCGGAGACGGGGTTGTTGATGGTCGTGTCCCCGCCGCAGAGAATCGTCGCCACGTGCGTGGCGATCTTGGCGTCGTGCTCCGACACCCAGTGGGTGAGGGCCATGTTGTGCAGGATCATCTTCAATGTGGCGATGCCGTCCTTGCCCGGGAGGGCGAAGGTCTTGGGGAGGGAGGGCACGTAGCCGCGTTCGGCGATGGCCAAGGCCAGGTGCTTGGCCGTATAGAGCTGGCGGCCCCTCTGGATCTCCACGTAGTCGCCGGCTCGCAGGTACTTGAGGGCGCGGGCGTCCTCGCCCGAGGTGGAGACCTTCGCCATGGCGATGGTCTCGAATGCCTTCTGGATGAAGGGGAGGTTGCTCAGGACGGCTGTGTCCACGTTCTCCAGGACGCGCTCGAGCATGAAGAAGTGGCCGCCGCCCGCGGGCAGTAACCCCACGCCCACCTCGATGAGGCCCATGTAGGTCTCGGCCGAGGCGCACGTCTGGTCGCCACCCATGGCTATCTCCGCACCACCTCCGAAGGTGAAGCCGAAGGGCGCCGTGACCACGGGGATCTTGGCGCGGCGCATGCCCAGGGTCATGGCCTGGAAGTCGCGCACCATCTTGTCGATGGCGGGCCAGTTCTTGGTCTTCGCACCTTCCAGGAGCATGGCCAGGTTGGCCCCCGCGCAGAACTGCTCCGCCTGGTGATGGATGACGAGGCCGCGGAACTCCGCTTCGGCCTTCACGATGCCCTTGAGCATGATCTCGATGATCTGGTCGTCGATGGGGTTGAGGGTGGGCTGTGTGGCGGAGTGGAACTCGATGCACGCGATGCCGTCGCCGAGATCCACGAGCGAGGCGCCGGGGTTCTCGATGACCGGGGGCCGTTTGCGCTTCATGTCCTTGAGGACGAGGAAGGATTTGGGTTTGGCGATGAGCTTGTAGGCCTTGGCCTTGAGGTCGTAGTACTCCCGTCCCTCCGCCCCTTCGCGGTAGAAGGTGGGGCAGCCCGCGGCGAGCATCTCCCCCACCCACTCGGGCAGGGCCACGCCCTCGGCTTTCATGCGCGCCACGACCTTCTCCACGCCCAGTGCGTCGAACACCTCGAAGGGTCCCAGCTCCCAGTTGAAGCCCCAGCGCAGGCCCTCGTCGATGGCCACCACCGTGTCGGCGATCTCGGGGACGCGGTGCGCGGCATAGGCCAGGCTGTCACGCAGGACGCGCCAAGCGAAGGCGCCCCCCCGGTCCTCGGACCAGGTCACCGTGCGGATGCGGTCCGCGGGGTTGTGGAGGCCCTTGACCTGCTTGAGGCTCGGGATATCGGGCTTGACCTGGGGCACGTAGTCCGCTTTGGTGTAGTCGAGGACGAGGATCTCCTTCTTGCCGTCCTCCTTTTTCACCTGTTTGAAGAACCCGGCGCCGGTCTTCCGGCCCAGGGCCCCCATGGCCACCATCTTGGTGAGGAGCTCGGGGATTTTGAAGGCCCACTTGGCCTCGTCGTCGGGACAGCCCTCCGCGAGGGTGTTTACCACGTGGACGAAGGTGTCCAACCCCACGAGGTCCGCGGTGCCGAAAGAGGCGCTCTTGGGACGCCCGAGGGCGGGCCCGGTGATGGCATCCACCTCGTCCACGCGGTAGCCCATCTCAAGCATGGCGTGGAGGGTCGCCATCATGCCGAAGACCCCAATGCGGTTGGCCACGAAATTGGGCGTGTCCTTGCCGAAGACGATTCCCTTGCCCAGGCGGAAGGTCCCGAACTCCACCAGGTCCTTCACCGTCTGCTTGTCCGTGGACTTGCCCTTCACCAGCTCCAGCAGGTACATGTACCGGACGGGGTTGAAGAAGTGCGTCACGAGGAAGTTCTTGCGGAACTCCTTGGAGCGCCCCCGCACCATCTTGCTGATGGGGAGACCGGAGGTGTTGGAGGAGACGATGGTCCCGGGCTTGACCACCTTCTCCACCTTCTCGAAGAGCTTGCGCTTGATGTCGAGGCGCTCCACCACGACTTCGATGACCCAATCGTATTCGGCGAGGCGGTGGAAGTCGTCCTCGAAGTTGCCCACTTCGATGAGGGGCAGGGACTTGGGAGAGTACAGGAGGGCGGGCCTGCCCTTCTGGATCGCCTCGAGGCCCTTGAGGGCGAACCTGTTCCGGAAGCGCTTGTCCTCGGGCTTGAGCCCCGCCTTCGCGTCGTCGTCCGTGAACTTGGGGGGGACGATGTCCAGCATCAGACACGGGACCCCGGCGTTGGCCAACTGCGCCGCGATGCCCGAGCCCATGATGCCCGAGCCCAGCACGGCCACCTTATTGATCCTGCTTCGCATCGGCGGACCTCCTCTTCAATGTGTTCGGAACAGGTGAAAGTATCGTCTCTTCGCGGCTCCCGCGCCAGGAGGCCGCGCTCATCGATGTCGTCGGGTATCGGCTCGCTTGGATTTGAATCCCCCCGCGCGGCCGCTTTGCTGCTGTCTCTCAGCCCGTCCTTTCTCGTAAGACCCATTATGCGGGTAAACACTCACTTATTGCAAGAGGTAAGAAATCAAGCGGGTCGGGGCCCTTCGGGATGGCCCTACCTTCCCCAGTCTCTCGGGTAGCGGAAGTCGATGCCCACGGTGCGCTGGGAGAGCTTGGCGATGATGGGGAGGCGCCGCTTGTACTGGCTCCCTTCCACCATGGAGAGGATCTTCTGAACACGGTCGATGGGGTGCCCTGCGGCGGCCACTTCCTCGACGGTGTAGCGCTCGTCCACGAGGAGGCACAGGATGGCGTCGGCCTCGGCGTAGGTGACCCCCATCTCCCCCTCGTCCGTCTGGTCGGGCCACAGGTCCGCCGAGGGGGCCTTCTCGATGACCTGGGCGGGGAGCCCCATGTGGCGGGAGAGCTGCCGCACCTGGCCCTTGTAGAGGTCCCCGATGGGGTTCAGGGAGGAGGCCATATCGCCGTACCAGGTGCCGTAGCCCAGGAGGAGTTCGGTCTTGTTGCTCGTGCCGAGGACGAGGTAGCCCTCCCGCGCGGACCGGTCGAAGAGGACGGCCATGCGGACCCGCGCCATGAAGTTGCCCCGGCGGAGCGCGGGGGCGTCACCCGCGCTTTGAAAATAGGCGTCCACCATGGGGGTAATGTCCTGCCGGTCCGACCGCACCCCCAACTGGGCGATGACCGCATCGGCGTCGGTATCCGAGGCGGGAGAGCTGGTGCGGTAGGGCATCTTCAACGCCAGGACCTTCTCGGGGCCCAAGGCGTGTGCGGCCAGGGCGCAGGCGAGGGCCGAGTCCACCCCCCCCGAGAGTCCCAGGACGAGCCCTTTCAGGCCCGTCTTTACGAGTTCCTCCTGGAGAAACCGGTCAATCATGCTCAGGGCGATGGTCGGGTTCAGGTTTGGAGGGCAGGCGTGGGTCATTGCAGGTGCCCCTTCGTGGCAGAGTCCAAGCGCCCACGCATCCAAGAGCCCACGAAAAATCGAGCCCACGCGGTCTCTCGTGGGCGCGTGGACCCTTGGGCTCGTGGACTCTCTCCGAATTTGAGCGAAAGGTCGTGCATCATCTTGTCCTCACGATTTCGGACAGCTGCATCAAAACGAGTTCGGGCTTCTCGTCCCGCAGCAGGGGCGTGAGGGTGCGCGCCCGGCGGACGGCGGCGAGGGGCAGGTCGACTCGGTAGATGGCCTCCTTGTTCTCCTCCCCGTCAAGCAGCAGTTCGCCGAAGGGGTCCGACACGTAGGATCCCCCGGCGAAGGCCAGGCCGTCCTCGTACCCCACCCGGTTCACGTAGGCCCAGTGGACGGTCAGGAACTGGCTCAGGGTCTGCCCCACCCGCTCCCAGGTCTGCACCGACGTGGCCTGCCCCTTGTCCGTCGCCAGACCGCGGCCCGGGCTCCCCGAGGCCGCCAGGAGCGTGTGGGCGCCCTGGAGGGCCAGGAGGTAGGAAGAGGAGAGGTGCCAGGCATCCTCGCAGATGAGGATGCCGAGGCGCCCGAACCTCGTGTCGAAAGCGCGGAACTCTTTCCCGGCGGCGAAATACCGCCCCTCGTCGAACATGCCGTAGGTGGGGAGATACACCTTCCTGTGGACGTGGAGAATCTTCCCCTGGGAGAGGTATACGGCCGCGTTATGGAAGAGGAACCGGGGGCTCTCCTCCACGAGGCCAACGAGGATGTCCCTGTGCCGGCTCGCCTCCACCAGCGGTTCCAGGAAGCCCCCCTCCGTCAGGGGACGGGCCACCTCCGCCACTAAGTCCTGGAGGAGATACCCCGTGAGGGACAGTTCCGGAAACACCACCAGGTCCGCGTCCCTGGCTTCGGGGGAATCGAGCCACGCGAGGTGGGCATCGAGGTTTCTCTGGGGCAGGCCCAGGGCAGGGGCCATCTGGACCAGGGCAAGGCGCAGGACGGTATTCACGGCTGGCAAGCCTCCGTTTGTTAAGTATAGGACGCCTCTTTACCCCGAAGCAAGGAGGAAAGCGATCTCAAATCACGTATTGGAAGCCCTCTTCCCGCAACCCGCAATGGATTTACTAAGGATACTTGACAACATCGCCATCAGGTTTTATAATTAGCACTCGAGTGGTTCGAGTGCCAAAAGCAAGCGTGAAGCCATTCTCATCTTTCCTTTTAGGAGGTTGTGTGATGAAGGTTAGACCCTTGAACGACCGGGTGCTCATCA
>JAKAJA010000003.1 GCA_021814085.1 Acidobacteriota bacterium
GGCTTCGAGCACTGGATCCTCAAGTTTGACGGCATGGGGACGGATCGCGAACTCGGAGAGGGCCAAGGATACGGGCGAATCGAATACGCCTACCACCTCATGGCCCTCGCCGCGGGCATCACGATGGTGCCTTCTCGCCTTTTGGAGGAGGGGGGCCGCGCCCATTTCATGACCCGGCGCTTCGACCGTGACGGGAACACCAAGCACCACATGCAGACACTCTGCGCCCTAGCCCATTTGGACTTTCGGCAGAGAGCTACCCACGACGCCAGCCAGCTGTTCTTGGCGCTGCGGGACCTCCGCCTCGGCTACGAGGCCTTCGAGCAAGCGTTCCGAAGGATCGCGTACAACGTGATGGCCGCCAATTGCGACGACCATACCAAGAACACCTCCTTCCTCCTTCGTGAAGGCGGGGATTGGGAGCTGGCTCCAGACTACGACGTGACCCACGCCTACAATCCGAAGGGGGAATGGACTTACCAGCATCTCCTCGGAGTCAACGGCAAG
Source organism: Acidobacteriota bacterium (assembly GCA_021814085.1). Taxonomy (GTDB): domain Bacteria; phylum Acidobacteriota; class UBA4820; order UBA4820; family DSQY01; genus JAKAJA01. Next base: position 508 of record JAKAJA010000003.1, read on the forward strand.
TTCGCCGGCATCACTCGCCAGGACCTGCTGGACCTCGCCGAGCGGTTCGCCATAGGGACTGCCTCGACCGTCCTCGGAGAGGTCGGCGCCGCCGTCGCCAAGTGGCCCGAGCATGCTGAGAAGGCCGGCCTGGTCGCGCCTCAGATCGAACAGATCGCCAAGCACCACCGCCTGCTCCAACCCGCGCACGCGGAGTAACACCAGTAAACACGAGTTACTGCGTCCACTGAGTACTCCCGATCATTCGGGTGGACTGGGTAATCTCCCAAAGAGCAGTACCGCATCAAAGGGCACTCGCCCCGGCTTGACCCGTGCCACTTTCATAGTGCGGGAAGAGACGGTCCAGCAACTCAAGGCCGTGGCGTATTGGGACCGTAAGGAGCTCAAGCGGGTGGTGGAGGAGGCCTTCAAGGCCTACCTTCAAACCAAGGACCTCCCTCCGGTTCCACAGGAATCCTTGATTTCCGCCTAGAGGACCGATCCATGCGCGCTTCCGGCGATTAGATTCTGTTTGAGCTATTCTAAGAGTGTGGGCACTTTCGATTCGCACTGGCCCGGGGGAGGCTTGAAACATGCACCGAGATCCCGTCCTGGACGCTCTTGGTAAGATCGCCCGCATTGTTTCGGAAACGCTGGAGCTGAGGGACGTGCTCGTCCGGGTCGCCAAGGAGGCGGCCGCCGTGCTGCCCCTGGAAGGCATGACCATCGCCCGGCTAGAGGATTCGGGCGCCCTCACCCTTTACTCTCACACTGGGGATATCTCCGACATCTTACCCGCAGTTACCTTCGAAGATTTCTCTCCGGCGCTGCGGCCGAGCCTGAAGGGCGTGAAGCGCGTGGACGACGCCAACGCCCTCGCCGACCCGGCGTTCTACGTGGACCGGGAGATGTTGAAGCGGGAGTCCCGAGCTCTGATGACGGTGCCGCTGCACAGGGGCGACTGGACGGCCGGGTTCGTGGCTGTAGATTCCCGGGGCGCCGGCTCCTTCACGGCGGAGCACGAAGTGGTCCTCCTATCCATCGCCGATCTCCTGAGCCTGGCGCTCGAACACGAGCGCCTCTGGAGCCTGGACTTGGTCCGCCGCCGGCGGCTGGACACCATTGATGCCGTGCTGCCAGTCATCGCCAACGCGTTGGACGTGAGGGAGATCTTCGAGCAGGTTTCTCAGATCGTAAGACCCGTCCTCCCGCACGACCACCTCCTCCTGTTATCCATAAGCGCCGACGAGCACGTAATGAACGTTGACGCCTACTCGGGAGATTTTTCCGAAGGCCTGCCCCCTTCAGCGCCCGTGGAGGAGAGCAAGCGCTTCCCCGTGGGACAAGAATTCCATCTGATCCATGACGTGCAGGACTCCAATCAGTGGCGCATGCCGGCCGATCCCGTGGCCAAAGCTCTAGGCATCCGCTCGGTCTTAAGAATCCCCATCTATCTGGAGGGCGTCCCGGAATCGACCTTGAATTTCCTCTCACGCACACCCAGCCAGTACTCCGAAGATGATGTCTCCGTGGCGCGCCGCGTGGCGGACCACGTGAGCCTGGCCTTGTCCCACCGGCGGCTGGCCGAAGAGGAGCGCCGGGCGGCCCTCCTGGAACAGCGCGTGGAGTCGCTGACCCAGGAACTGGAAACCACTCTCGGGATCAGGCGGGTCGTGGGACGCTCCAAGAAATGGAAAGCCGCCCTTGCGCAGGTCGCCAAGGTGGCTCCGACGGAGACCAGTGTCCTCCTGACGGGAGAGTCCGGGACGGGCAAGGAGGTCCTGGCACGGATGATTCACCGCGGGTCTCCCCGCTCGAAAGGGCCATTCGTAGCCATCAACTGCGCCGCCCTGCCGGAAACCCTTCTCGAATCGGAGCTCTTCGGCCACGAGAAGGGCGCGTTTACGGGGGCCTCGCGAACGCGGCTCGGATGCATCGAACAGGCTGCGGGCGGTATTCTGTTCCTCGACGAGGTAGGAGAGCTGAGCCTCGCCGCGCAGGCCAAGCTCCTGAGGGTGCTCGAACAACGAGAGTTCACGAGAGTGGGCGGCGCCAGAACCATTCAAGCGGACGTGAGGCTCGTGGCGGCCACGAACCGGAACCTCAAGACGGCGCTGACCCGGGGCGGCTTCAGGGAAGATCTCTACTATCGGCTGCGCGTTTTCGAAATCGCTTTGCCTCCTCTGCGGGAACGCTCCGATGACATCCTTCCCCTCGCGGGGGCTTTCCTCGAAGAGATCGGTCGCACAGTAGGGCGCCCCGCAGGCGGGCTCTCACGCCAAGTCCAGGAGGCCCTCCTGGCCTATCCGTGGCCGGGAAATGCGCGGGAACTGCGCAACGTGCTCGAACGAGCCACGATTCTCTGCGGAGGCGGCCTCATCGCCCTCGACCACTTGCCTCCTGAGGTGGGGAACCGGGAGAGCATCGCTACAAATTCAGACACCGTTCTCTCCAGGGACGGTTACAGCCTCGACGGCGCGGAGAGGGATTTAATCATCAAGGCGCTCCAGCAAACCAGGAACAATCGCACCAAAGCCGCCCACCTCCTGGGAATCACTCGCCCGACGCTCTACTATAAAATGCAGAAATTTGGACTCACCTCTGAACCCGATCCGCGGTCAGAAGGTTCACCCGAACGCTGACCGTCAGAATACGGACACCCGTCCGATATTTGACGCTTTCCGCTGTTTGCGCCCTTCGCGCGCATAGCACGTAACTGCCGATTCTTCTTGCTGTTACGCTTCAATATGCTCCCGTGTCCCCGTTGGCACTTTCCTTGATATATGGAAGGCGGAGGCGCAAAGTGTCCCAAAGAGCCGTTGAAGTCCTTCTGGGAAAACTCGTCACGGACGAATCGTTCCGCCGAAAGTTCAAAAAGAACAGGGCGGCGGCGATCCTCGACTTGAATCACCTCGGGCTGGATCTGACGCCCGTCGAGCGCACTGCCCTCTTGGCCTTGGACCTCCCTAGCTGCGACCGCTTCGCGCGCCGGCTCGATTCCCGAATTCGCAAAATGATCCCTGACGATAGGGACCAATCTCCATGACAGAGCGAGAAGGGCAGACCCTCTTCAATAGGCGTTTGGCGGCCCTGGTGAGGGCCTCAGCGGACGGACTGAAAGCCGAGGAACTCGCCAAATTCGCCCTTGCCCCCAACCCCCTTCTGGAGAACCGATCCCCGTGGGAGATGCTGACTGATTCAGATGATCCCGAGTTCGAACGGGTATTGGTGATCCTTCGGGGCTTGGCCGCCGAGAGCGAGGGCCATGCGTGCCTCGCATGCAGCGAATCCAATCCGTCCGGACACATGGGAGATCCCACATGATTCGCTCATGCTCTAAAGGCCCCGCCCCGAACGTTCGTCAGCGCATTTTGGCGGCCGCCGCGGAGCTCTTCGGAAGTAAGGGCTATGCCGCCACATCCGTTGGAGAGATAGCCAAGAATGCCGGGATCACCAAACCCTCTCTTTACTATCATTTCGGCAGCAAGGAAGGGTTATATCGCACGGTGCTGGACACGTGCGCCGCGCAGGTGGACCGCTTGCTGGACCAAGTGGATCAAGCCGGCGGGACACCTTGGACCAAGATAGAACACCTTTGCCACGGGCTCGCCCTGCTCTTGAAACGGGATGTAGTCGCGAGACGGATGATGGAGGCAGGCCACCGCACTCCGTCTGATGGCACTCCTGCCCGCGAGGGCACCCGCCTCGGCGCGAAGATCGAAACAAACCTGTGGAGGTACTTGATCGAGGGCCGGCAAGTGGGACAGTTCCGATACGATCACGCGGAGGATGCCTTGGGCCTACTCATGGGATCCGTCCTTGTATCGGGAGCGAGGGGCCGGGGGGGGCCTGCGCTCGCGAGCATGCTCAAGCTTGTGTGGGATGGAATTGGAACCGGCTCCCCCGTGGCCTCCTCCCCATCTCCGGCCTCAACCATCCGGACCAAGGGAGGAGATCGCAAGGCAGAGCCCCTCCCGGCGCTGGCATGAGGGAGAAATCATGACCCTCTCCATGGCGGTCTCCCCCATTGGTGCCCCTCGCGTCTCGACTCAACGAAGAAAGATGAGTGTTCTTCTTTGTTTTGCCTCCGTGTTCGCTCTATTGTCCACCTCCCCCGCCTTGGCCGCGGAGAAACGCCTGGAAAGCGATCTCCTGATCGGGTTGGCCAGAACGGTTCGCGCGCCCGCACGCGCGAGCTCCTCTGGCGTTCCCCTCGGCTCCCTTGAATACAGAGCCGGCGTTGCGAACCGGCGATGGTCCGCTTTGGCATGCTTTGAATGGAGAGGGAGCGATCGCTACCTCTCCGCGGGACTCTTTTTCAAGATCTATGAATCGGAGAAATTCATCATCGGGATCGGATCAGGCCCCGGGTTCTTCAACAAAGGCCGGTTCACCCTCGGCAACAGGCTGGAATTCCGGTCCGTGGCTGAGTTTCAGATCAAGGTAAGCGATCGCTACCGCCTTGGGCTTGATTACTGCCACTACTCAAACGGCGGGACGGGTTCGATCAACCCCGGAGCGGAATCGGTCCGGATCTTTTTCGCCTGCCATCTTTGACCATGGGACGTAATGATCACTTCACTGAGAGGACTCGTATGCCGATGAGAACCAAGTCGAATGTCTTGGCCCTGATGACCGTCGTGGGCGTCGTTATGGCGGCGGGGGGATGCAAATCGGGGCCGCCTCCCCAGGGCCCCGCGGAGGTGGCCACCGTGACGCTCCGAGCCGAGCGGGCCGTGCTGACTACGGAGCTGCCGGGCCGGACATCGGCCTACATGGTCGCCGAGATACGCCCCCAGGTGAACGGAATCATCCAGAAGCGGCTCTTCGAGGAAGGCTCGGACGTGAAGGCCGGTGGCGTCCTTTATCAAATCGATCCCGCTCCGTACAAGGCGGCATTTGAGCAGGCCAAGGCGGCCTACGCCATGGCCGAGGCCAATCTCCCCTCCACCCGCGCTCGCGCCGAGCGCCTCAAGACTCTCGCGGCCATCCATGCCGTCGGCCAGCAGGATTATGACGACGCCGCGGCCGCGCTTCAAACAGCCGAGGCCAGCGCTGCCTCCGCCAAGGCCGCGATGGAGAGCGCTCGCATCAACCTTGGTTACACGCCCATCAAGTCGCCCATCCCGGGCCGCATCGGGCGTTCGGCCGTAACGGTTGGGGCGCTGGTAGCTGCCTATCAGCCAGCCGCGCTGGCGGTCGTTCAGCAGCTCGACCCCATCTACGTGGACGTGACGCAGTCGAGCTCCGAAATCCTTCGCCTGCGGCGCAACTTGGAGAGCGGGAGGCTCAAGCAAGACGGAGAGGCTCAGAGCAAGGTCAGGCTTCTCCTTGAGGACGGAACGGCGTATCGCCTCGAAGGCGTCCTCCAGTTCCGCGACGTCACGGTGGACCCGAGCACGGGGTCGGTCACGCTGAGGGCCGTGTTCCCCAACCCCGGCCACGCGCTTCTCCCGGGCATGTTCGTGCGGGCAATCGTTGAAGAGGGCGTGAACGAGAAGGCTCTTTTCGTCCCTCAGCAGGGAGTCACCCGAGATCCTAAGGGGAATCCCATCGCCTGGGTCGTGGACAAAGAGGACAAGGTGGAACAGCGGACGGTGGAGCTTGACCGTGCCATCGGAGATAAATGGCTCGTCGCCAAGGGGCTCTCCCCCGGAGACAGGCTCATCGTCGAAGGCCTTCAGAAGGTTCGTCCAGGCAGCACGGTTCGCCCCGTTCCCTTCAACGGTCCCGCCAAGGGCGGGCCCTCCCCAGAAGCCCGGTAGGAGGGATCGCCATGCTGTCGAAATTCTTCCTGGACCGCCCCGTCTTCGCCTGGGTTATCGCCATCGCCATGATGCTGGCCGGGGGCTTGGCCATTTACAAGCTTCCCATCTCCCAGTACCCGCCCATCGCCCCTCCGTCCATCGGTATCACGGCCACCTATCCTGGCGCTTCGGCGAAGACCGTAGAAGATAGCGTCGTCCAAATCATCGAGCAGAAGATGACCGGCCTCGATCGGATGCTTTACATGTACTCCACGAGCGATTCGTCGGGGACAGCTCAGCTTACGCTGACCTTCGCGCCGGGCACAGACCCGGACCTCGCTTGGTCAAAGGTGCAGAACAAACTCCAGCTCGCCATGCCGTCGCTCCCTGACGTGGTGCAGCAGCAGGGCGTCAAGGTCAGCAAGTCGACTCGCAACTACCTCCTCATCGTTGGCCTTACTTCGGAAGATGGAAGCCAGAGCCAGGACGACCTGAACGACTACGCGGTCTCGCGGGTGGAGAGCGTCCTGGGCCGCGTGCCAGGGGTCGGAGAGGTTGAGGTTTTCGGCACAGGCTATGCCATGCGCGTCTGGTTCGATCCGGACAAGCTCACAAAGTACGGTATGACAGCCGACGACTTGGTGGCGGCGATCCGTGCTTATAACGTTCAAGTCTCCGCCGGCCAGTTCGGCGGGGCTCCGGCTGCACCGGGCCAGCGTCTTAACGCATCCATCATCGTTCAATCCCTGCTGGTGACTCCGGAGGAGTTCGCCGCCATCCCTTTGCGCACGAACCCTGATGGGTCCGTCGTGCGCGTGAAAGACGTGGGCCGAACCGAGCTCGGAACCGACTTTTCCGACCAAACGGTCCAGTTCAACGGCCGTCCTACCGCAGCGCTGGCGATCAGGCAGGAAGCGGGCGCCAACGCCCTCGACACGGCGACCCGAATCAAGGCCAAGATGGCCGAATTGTCTGAATTCTTCCCGCCTGGCATGAAGGTCATTTATCCCTACGACACGACCCCCTTCGTGAGGGTCGCCATCGACGAGGTCGTCAAGACCCTGATCGAGGCCATCATCCTCGTGTTCCTTGTCATGTACCTGTTTATGGGAAACATACGAGCGACGATGGTCCCCACCATCGCCGTGCCGGTGGTGATCCTGGGCACTTTCGGCGTCCTCAGCCTGTTCGGCTTCTCCATTAACATGCTGACCATGTTCGCCATGGTCCTCGCCATCGGGTTGCTCGTCGACGACGCCATTGTCGTTGTCGAAAACGTGGAGAGGGTCATGGGCGAGGAGGGACTCTCGCCGAGGGACGCCACCCGGAAATCCATGGGCGAGATCCAGAGCGCCCTCGTGGGCATCGGGCTCGTGCTATCGGCGGTCTTCGCTCCCATGATCTTCTTCCCAGGTTCGACGGGCATCATCTATCGCCAGTTTTCCATCACCGTCATCGCATCCATGCTGTTGTCGGTGGTCGTTGCCTTGGTGCTATCACCTGTGCTCTGCGCCACGTTTCTCAAGCCGGTAAAGAAAGGCCACGAGGCGGCGGAGACAGGGTTTCGCTTGCTCCGCCCATTTTTCGTCTGGTTCGATCGCGTCTTCTTCCGTCTGCGAGCCCTCTATTTGTCCTATGTCGGCCAAATTCTGGCGAGAAGAACGCGCTTCATGGCAATATTCACTCTTCTGGTCGTGGTGATGGGGGTTCTCTACCTGCGGATGCCCACCGGCTATCTCCCAGATGAGGATCAGGGGATCCTCATGACCCAGGTCCAGTTGCCAACGGGCTCCACCCTGGAGCAGACTCAGGCCGTCATGGACGAGGTTCGGCAGTATTTCCTCGTCAACCAGAAAGAGGCCGTGGACTCCTGCATGACAGTGGCAGGCATGAGCTTCGCCGGCCGCGGCCAAGACCAGGGCATGGCGTTCATCAAGCTGAAGGATTGGAAACTTCGCAACCACCCTAGACTTCGGGCGAAGGAGGTTGCCGGTAGGGCAATGGGGGCGCTTTCGGGTATCCGGAGCGCCGTCATCTTCACCTTCCCGCCGCCCGCCGTCGTTGAACTAGGCACCGCGACCGGATTCGACTTCATGCTCCAAGACCGGGGCAGCCTGGGGCACGAGAGACTTTCGGAGGCGCAGAACCAACTCTTGGGGATGGCCGCGAGCGACTCGCGCCTTGCGCGGGTACGCCCCAACGGCATGGCCGACGTGCCGCAGTACAAGGTGGACATCGACTGGGAGAAGGCCGGTGCCCTTGGCGTGCCCGTCAGTTCGGTGCAAAGCTACGTCTCCACCGCGTTCGGCAGCGCGTACATCGGCAACTTCGTCCAAGGCGGGCGGGTCAAGCGCGTCTTCGCTCAAGCCGATGCGCCGTTCCGCATGTTGCCGAATGATCTTAACCGCCTCAACGTCCGCAACCAGCAGAGCGGCCTCGTGCCGCTCTCTGCCCTTGCTTCCGGGCGGTGGGTTTACGGTTCGCCTCGGCTCGAGCGCTACAACAGCTTCCCGGCCATGAACATCCAGGGAGAACCGGCGTCAGGGCGCAGCTCGGGCGAGGCCATGAAGGCCATGGAGGAGATCGTCCGGAAGCTCCCCTCGGGGGTCGGCTCCGAGTGGACCGGCCTCTCCTACCAGCAGCGCATGTCCGAATCCCAGGCTGGGCTCCTCTACGCCTTTTCCATCCTCGTGATCTTCCTCGTCCTCGCCGCGCTCTACGAAAGCTGGACGGTCCCCATCTCCATCATGCTAGCCCTTCCTCTTGGCATTATCGGAGGCGTCGTAGCCTCCTCGCTTCGCGGCATGCCGAACGACGTCTATTTCCAGATTGGCCTCCTCACCGTGCTTGGCCTCACGACCAAGAACGCCATCCTTATCGTTCAGTTCGCCAAGGGCCGCATGGAGCAAGGCATGGGGCTGATCGAGGCGACCCTCGAAGCGGCCAAGCTGCGGCTTCGCCCCATCGTCATGACCTCCATGGCCTTCGGCTTTGGCGTCCTGCCGCTGGCCCTCGCCACGGGCGCCGGCGCGGGCGCGCAAAAGGCCATCGGAACGAGCGTCCTCGGCGGCATGATTACCGCGACCTTCCTGGCGATCTTCTTCATCCCACTCTTCTTCGTCCTCGTTGTCCAAGCCTTCGGCAGAAGGAACAAGGGCCCCGCTCCAGCATCCGACTCCGATGTGAAACCTTCCGCGGAGGGGCGTTGATATGAAACGACTAGCGAACATCATCCTCGGCTCCAGCTTGCTCCTGAGCGGCTGCACCATGGCGCCTAAATACGCCCGCCCGAGTCTCCCCGTCCCAGACGCATGGCCCGAAAGCGCCATCTCGACACCAGCACCCGCCGAGGTCCCTGCTCCGAACGAGCTGCCCTGGCGCGATTACTTCACCGACACGAAACTCAGGTCGGTCATCGAGCTGGCTCTGAGCAACAACCGCGACCTTAGGGTGGCGGCCCTCAACGTCCAGAAGGCGCAGGCCTTGTTCAGGATCCAGCGGGCGGAACTAACTCCCAGCGTGGGGGTGATGGCCGACGGCCAGAAGTATCGGCTTCCTGAGAAGATGACTTCTGACGGGGTAGCCCAGATTGTCGAGCAGTACAGCGTCAATTTGAGTACGCTCTCCTGGGAACTGGACCTCTTCGGCCGTGTCCGCAGCCTCAAGGACACGGCGCTGAACCAGTACCTGGCCACCGATCAGGCGCGCAACGCCGCGCAGATCTCCCTGGTGGCCGCGGTGGCCAATACTTACTTGACGCTGGCGGCCGACCGCGAAAACCTTGCCCTCGCAAAATCGACCCTGGAAGCGCAGCGCACGTCCTACGATTTGATCCGCAGCAGCCTGGACGCGGGAATCGCCTCCGACCTGGACCTCCGTCAGGCGCAGAGCCAAGTAGACGCAGCCAGGGTAGACATGGCGCGGTACACGGGGTTCGTCGCTGCAAACGAAAACGCCCTGGATCTGCTCGTAGGCGTCCACGTGGCGCCTGACATGCTTCCCGGGGCGCTTGGCGACGTGGGAGAGATGAAGGCCATCTCCGCCGGGCTCCATTCAGAAATCCTCCTGCGGCGGCCCGACATCATGGCGGCCGAGTACCTGCTCAGGGGTGCAAATGCCAATATTGGGGCCGCACGCGCGGCATTCTTCCCGCGCATTAGCCTCACGGCCGGGCTCGGGACCATGAGCCCCGAACTCTCCGGTCTTTTCGACTCCGGGACGCGGACCTGGAGTTTCACCCCGCAGATCGTGGCACCTCTTTTCGCCGGCGGATCCGTTCTGGCAAACCTCAAGGCAGCGAAGGTCGACCGTGACATCGCCGTGGCTCAATACGAAAAGGCTATCCAATCGGCGTTCCGCGAGGTCAGCGATTCCCTCGTTTTCAGAACCACACTTATGGACCAGGAGGATGCGCAGCGGTCTCTTGTAGGCGCCCTCGATGAGAGCTACCGCCTTTCGGAGGCTCGCTACAAAGAGGGGATCGACGGATACCTGGGCGTACTCGTGAATCAGCGGGCGCTGTACGTCGCGCAGCGCGGCTTTGTCTCCGTCAGGCTGGCCCGCGTCATCAATCAAGTAGACATCTACAAGGTTCTTGGGGGGGGTGCATAACCCACGCACAGAGCAAGCGATACCTCAGAATCGTGCGTTTCGTGGAGCCGAACTGGTCGCGTTGAACGCGCACCTAGGGAGCGATCATGCCGACACTAAAACGAATCCTTTGTCCCGTGGACTTCTCGGAGTTCTCAGAATGGGCCTATCGCCATGCACTGTCACTCTCGGATCACTTTGAAGCAAAGGTCTTCGTGCAAAATGTGGTGGAGCTATGGCAACATCCTTCGGTCTGTTTTGCGCCTAGTGAATGCTACGCGCCATTTCGCACCCACCTGGTAGACAGCAGCCGACAGGAGCTCCATGAACTCGTGAGTCGGGTTCCATGCACGGGAGCGCGACCTCACTGCGTAGTGCGGGAGGGAGTTGCAGCGGATGCAATTCTCTCGTTTGCTAAAGAAGACCATATGGACTTGATTGTAATGGGAACCCATGGCCGCCGGGGCGTTGATCGCCTGATGATCGGATCGGTGGCCGAGCGGGTTCTGCGACACTCTCACTGCCCGGTGATGGTCGTGCATGGGTCGCCCAGCAACGCCTGGACTTGCAGTGAGGGACAGGCGCCCTCTCACCCTAATCCTATCCTCTACTGCACGGATTTCTCCGAGAACTCAGAGCAGGCTTTGGATTACGCGACTTTGCTTGCACGAGAGTACAACTCGGAGCTCATTCTGGTAAACGTACTGGAAGAAGTCCCCAATCCATCCGCACTAGAAGACATGATGGCGAGAGCAATGGACCGGCTCCAGGCTTACATTCCTATGCAACAGCGCGAGTTGGGGAGACAGCATACGACCGTGAGGGTCGGCAAACCGTACCAGCAAATCCTCGCACTGTGCATCGAGACCAAGTGCGATTTGGTGGTAATGGCCGTGCGGGGCGCAAGCGCTTTTGATCCATCGGTCTTTGGCTCAACGACTCATCGCGTCGTCCAGTTGGCATCCTGTCCCATTCTCGCGGTTCCCGTGTGAATTGAAGTAAAGTGAAGTCCGGTGGGAGTGCCAGACGGCGGAGTGAGTCTCATAAGGGAGACGCGTCATAATGGTGAGCAACGGCCACTTGTTTATCGCAATCTCTGGGAACTCTGGAGCCGGAACGGTTGAGGTAGCGCGCCAAGCTGCAGCGAGGCAGGAATGCAACCATCTGGACAAAGAGCAAACTATGACGGCCGCGGAGTTGCTGGGCGATTCTCTGCTAATTCAAGAACAGGTCGACGAGGCGGCGCGTGCGGTCATGCCCGGTTCGGGAATAAGCCCATTGTCGAAGCCTCCAGCGATGCGCGGCGAACCCTTTCCTTTGCTCTCGGTCGACGACATCGCTCACCTGACTGCGCAGTTGGCCCTATGAGGGCATGCGCTGCCCAAGGACAGCTGGTAAGCGTCGAATGCGCGGCCGATGGGTCCTCGCAAATGAACCGAACCAATTATCCATCAACCTGCCTGCCCCGCTTGAATCTAGTGTCCTGTAACAGCGGTTCGCTTGATGAGTGTGGTTGGCATGAGTGATGGTGGTCCTCTGGGCAATGCGGGCGATGCTCGCAAGGATTTCGTCAGCGGATTTGACCCAGGTGAAGGGCTGGGGGCTTCGCTGTGGGCCTCGATATACTCGCGGATGGCCTTCTTAAGGGCGGGGACGCTATGGAACGCGCCACGTCGTATGCTCTTTTGAGTGATCTCGGCGAACCCGCGCTCCACCAGATTGAGCCAGGAACCGTAGGTGGGAGTGGAGTGCACGTGGAAGAGAGGACGCTTGGCGAGCCAGGTCTTGATGAGGGGCGCCTTGTGCGTCCCGTAGTTGTCCATGACCATGTGGACGTCCAGCTCCGCAGGGACCGCCGCGTCCAGGGCGTCCAGGAACTTCCGGAACTCCACCGCGCGGTGGCGCCGGTGGAGTTGCCCGAGCACCTTGCCCGTCTTGATCTCCAGCGCCGCGAAGAGGGATGTGATCCCGTGGCGAGTTTAGTCGTGGCTCTGCCGCTCCGGCTGCCCGGGCCGCATAGGCAGGATGGGCTGGGGCCGGTCGAGCGCCTGGATCTGAGACTTTTCGTCCACGCGGACCACCACCGCGTGGTCGGGCGGGTTCGTGTAAAGCCCGACGATGTCTCGGACCTTCTCAATGAAGAACGGGTCGGGAGACAGCTTGAAGCTCTCCGTCCGGTGGGGTTGCAGGCCGAATTCGTGCCAGACGCGGCAGATGGTCATGTGGCTCAGCCCAGTGGCCTTCACCATGGCCCGTGCACTCCAGTGCGTGCACCCCTTCGGCGTGCTCTCCAGGGTCCGGACCACCACCTCTTCCACCCGGTTGTCGGTAATCGTGCGGGGGCCTCCGGGCCGGGGTTCATCGTACAGCCCCTCGATGCGCTCCTCCACGAACCGGGTGCGCCAGACACCGACGGTCTGCGGCGTCACCCGCATATTTCTTGCCACGGTCTGATTATCCGCCCCGCACGCGCACGCCAGAACAATGCGCGCTTGGCGCGCGAGCTGCGGAAGCGTCCGGGACCGGTGAGCGATAGGCTCCAACGCTTGCCTCTCCCCTTCCATCAGGACCAGTGCAGCTTTGGGACGACCGGTGCGGATGGCGTTTCTCCACCAATTTATTACAACACCAAGGCATTATGCCTTATTTGAGTTATTCCTGTTATAGGACATTAGGCCAAGTCTATTCGTTAAACCTTGGACGATCTTGGGCGGTCTAAATGTGGCGGGACGTCGCAGGATGACGTGCGGCGTCTCGCGGAATGAGGGTTGTGCAAGGTCTCGTGATCTCGGGCCATAAATTCCACTAGGAGTCCAGAAGGGCATGGATGAGACTTCCCAAACTTGAGCCGACGGCAGACTGTACTTCGTCCATATGAGGAGAATATTCATGCGCATTCCGTTGGATCAGAGACGCTGGTTTTGGAAATCTGGGGGCATGTGTACCGTCGCCAGCCTCCTGTTCATCCTGGTTGCGGCTCATAGTGACGCGACCGAACTCGTGTGCCGTCCAGCGCCGCCGAACATCCGAGTGGACGGCTCCGCCTCAGAGTGGGCGGGAGTGCAATCGATGGAGCTTCCTGGAGGAGATGGCATCATCCAGGCGGCGTGGAGTTCGAATTGTCTTTACCTTCTCGTTCAAATCAAGGATCCAACCTTGGCGTTCCTTGTTCTTCTCCAGGGAATGGAACTAAGGTTTTCAGAAGAGCGGGAAGGAAGCGCCGGTTATGCGCTCAGATACGCTGGCTCAGAGGTCCTCGCACGTGAGATCGAGACCGCACACAACCCCTTCTCCAAGACCCTCTCTGAATCAAATCAGCCCGCAGTTGGGCTACCCGCAAAACCTCCGGCGGGGATGCGCCCCCCGTCCGGCGACAATCAAGTCTCCGCCAGCCCACCCACAAGGCCCGGCCCGCCACCAGGCGCCGGCTCGGAAAATGCAATGGTTCGCGCCGCATTGAAGAAAACCATGGACCCAGGGATTGTCATCGTGACCAAGGGTAGGGAGCACTCGATGCAATTGGAGTGCACGAGCGATGGCCCATGCGCCGCATCCGCCTATGAGACGCCCTTCTTTCTGTATGAAATCTCCATACCTTGGAACAGCTTCGCAGCCACCAAGACCACTTCCGGTGACCACGTCATCAAGAAGCTTTTCCTGGGGCTCATCATCCCTGAACTCAGCCAAGACGCCGAGATTCACGAGGAGCGAGGTTCAGCCGGGGCAGCGATGGGCGGCCGGGGCGGGATGGGCGGGGGACCCGGAGGTATGGGAGGCGGCCCCGGTGGGATGGGCGGTGGCCGGGGCGGGATGGGCGGAGGTCCGGGAGGATCGGGGGCTCCGGGTGGCCCGCCTGGGGGGCCCAGGGAGGGCCCTAACTACTCGGTGTCCAAGCCCGTTCGATGGTTGGATTTGATCCTTGCCGACACTCCGCCTGCAGCTTCCGGATCTCCTGCGGGCGCTCTCCATTCTCCGGATTAGGACCTCAGGCGGGAGTGGAACGACCGACTTGCGGGATGTACCGCGATGCCCGATTCTGGGCCGCATGGCTTCAATGCGAGGCGGCATGCAGGGGAAAGTCGGGCTTGCCTGGAGCGAATCCCAAAGGCGAAGCTGGACTCCTTGGCTTTCCGAGTGGAGGCCAGGCGAGTGAACGCCATCGACTTCGGGAGACCGAAGAATGGCCTGTGGGTTGAGGTCGCCTCTTGACATTATAAAATATTCGTTTCAAATTAGTATTTCAGTAATGGCTCTCGCCATTCAGGGAGCCGGAGGAGCTGCCCTATGGTCGCTAAGAGGAAGAGGTCGGCCGAAACCCAGCTTGGCCTGCTTGAGGCCGCCGGCATCGCCTTCGCGGAGAAGGGCTATCGGGACGCCACGGTCGAGGAGATCTGCAGGCGGGCTCATGCCAACATCGCAGCCGTGAACTATCACTTCGGGAGCAAGGAGAAGCTCTATGCAGCGGCGTGGCGTCATTCCTTCGCCCAGTCTCTCCGATCTCACCCGCCGGACGGCGGCGTGGACGAGAGCGCCCCGCCCGAGGAGCGCCTGAGGGGAGCGGTGACGGCTCTCCTCCACAGGATCGCCGACGAGGACAACCGGGAGTTCCCCATCGCCATGAGGGAGCGCGCCAACCCTACCGGTCTGCTGAACGAGGTCATGCGCAAGGACCTCCAACCCCAGTTCATGCGCCTGGAAAAGCCGGTGAGGGAACTGCTCGGCCCAGTCGCCATGGAGCAGCAGGTGCGCTTCTGCACCATGAGCATCATCAGCCAGTGCCTCGACGGCGGTATGTTGAGCCGGGCCAGCGCGGAGAAATGGCGAGGAAAGGACGCACCGCCGGCCATCGAGGACGTCGAGGCTTTCGCGGCTCATGTGCTGAGGTTCTCCGTGGCGGGGATCGCGGCCTTCCGAGGAGAAGGGAAGAAGGAAACCAGGACGCGGAGCCACGGCCCCAGAAAGGGACGATAGGAATCGATTTTGGAGCATCCGATGAAGCGCCATGGCAAGATAAACCGTTTCCGATTGCTCCTCTCGTGCGCCGCAGCCTCCGCCGTGTTCGCCTTTGCAGGATGTGCCGCGGTGGGGCCGAACTACACCCGCCCCGAGGTTTCGGTGCACGACTCTTGGAACAACAAGCTCGGGGGCAGCGAGACCGCGTCCATAGCGGAGCGCCAGGTTCTGGCTGGGTGGTGGAAGGCTCTCAACGACCCCCAGTTGGACGGCCTGATCGACCGCGCCGTGAAGGGCAATCTCGACGTGAAGCAGGCCAAGGCGCGCGTCCGCGAGGCGCGTGCCGGCAGGGGCATCTCCCAGGCCTCGCTCTACCCCACGCTCGATGCGCAGGCTTCCGCGACGAAGAGCCAGTACGCGACGACCTCAGGGCCGAACGAGACCAACACCCAGTACCTCGCGAGCTTCGACGCAGGGTGGGAGATAGACCTCTTCGGCGGCGTGCGCCGCTCCGTGGAGGCCTCCACGGCTGATCTGCAGGCCCAGGAGGAGGACCTGCGGGACGTGCTCGTCTCCCTCCTCGCGGAGGTGGCCTTGAACTACGTGGATGTGCGCACGTACCAGGCGCGTCTCGCGGTGACCGAAGCGAACATCGAGTCCCAGACCAAAACCCATCAGCTCACCGTATGGCGCAACGAGGCCGGCCTGAGCGACAGCCTGGCGGTGGAGCAGGCGCGCTATGACCTCGAAAACACGCGAGCCCAAGTCCCGTCTCTCCAAACGGGGCTGGAAGGGGCCATGAACCGGATTGCCATCGTCCTCGGCGAGCAGCCGGGGGCGGTGCATGCGGAACTCGCACAGCGCCGGCCCATCCCTGTCGCGCCGGCAGACATCTACGTGGGCGTCCCCGCCGACGTCCTCCTCCGCAGGCCGGACGTCCGGAAGGCGGAGCGCCAGTTGGCGGCTCAGACGGCAAGAATTGGCGTAGCCACCGCTGAACGATACCCAAAGATCAACCTTAGCGCGTCCACCGGCCTCGGGGCGCTGACCCTCGGCAACCTCTTTTCCTCCGGGAACGGGACGTCGAGCGGGAGCGCTGTCATCAGCCTGCCGGTCTTCCGGGGCGGATCCATCCGAAAGAACATCGAGGTACAGTCGGCCCTGCAAGAACAGTATCTTTATGCCTACGAGTCCGCCGTGAACGGCGCCCTCGAGGAGGTGGAGAACGCCCTGACTGCCTTCGCCAAGGAGGAGGAGCGCCGCCGGTCGCTCGACGACGCGGCGCGGGCGGCGAAGAATGCCTCGGACCTCGTGCTTCGAGAGTACCAGGCGGGGCTTACCGATTTCAGCAACGTACTGATCACGCAGCGCTCCCTCCTCACCGTCCAGGACCAACTGGCCGGCACCGAGGGAGCAGTGACCGCTGACCTCATCCGCCTGTACAAGGCCCTGGGGGGCGGGTGGACGGACCTCGGTCGCGAGCACCAGCAGAACTCGTAAGGTGGAGTGAGCCCATGAGCATGAATGCCGTTTCCGATTCGGACATCGTGGAGAAACTCAGGCTCGGACTCACTTCGGGGGGGAAAAGGCCGCTCTGGCGGCGACCGCTGTCCATGGCCCTCGCGGCCGTGATCCTCGTGACCATCGTTGTGGCCTGGAGGGCCGCAGGCCGCTCCGGCTCGGTGCAGTACGTGACACAGGAGGCCACGCGGGGAGACCTGACGGTCATCGTGACCGCCACGGGCACCCTCCAGCCCACCAACAAGGTCGAAGTGGGCAGTGAGCTCTCCGGCATCATCAAGCGCGTCGAGGCGGACTACAACGACCGCGTCGCCGTGGGGCAGGTCCTCGCCAAGCTCGACACCACGAAGCTCGAAGCCCAGGTCACGCAGATGAGGGCTGCCCTCGGTTCGGCCAAGGCTAGGGTCTTGCAGGCGAAAGCGACGCTCAGAGAGAGCCAAAGCAAGCTTGAGCAGTATAGGAAGGTCAGGGAGCTGAGCGGGAACCAGGTCCCCTCCCAGACCGAGCTCGACGGGGCCGAGGCGACTGTGGACCGGGCCAGGGCCAACGAGGCGAGCGCCGGCGCGGACGTGAAGCAGGCGGAGGCCGCCCTCGCGACCTACGAGAGCGATCTCTCGAAGCTCGTCATTCGATCCCCAGTGGGCGGCATCGTGCTTACGCGTAGCGTGGAAGCGGGGCAGACCGTGGCGGCCTCCTTCACCACCCCGACGCTCTTCACCATCGCCGAGGACCTGACCAAGATGGAGCTCCACGTGAACGTGGACGAGGCCGATATCGGCAAGGTCGCGGTTGGGCAGGCGGCGGAGTTCACCGTCGCGGCCTATCCGGACCGGCGCTTCAAGGCCGTCGTCCGCCAGGCCCGCTTCGGCTCCGCCACGACGTCGGGTGTCGTGACCTACGAGACCGTGCTGAACGTGGACAACACGGACCTCGCTCTTCGCCCGGGGATGACGGCCACGGCGGACATCACCGTCCGGAGGGTGGAGAACGCGCTCCTCGTGCCCAACGCAGCGCTGCGCTTCACCCCGCCCACGCAGGGGGCGGCCCCGAAGGGATCGGCCAGCATCGTGGGCTCCCTCCTTCCCCGCCCGCCATCGGAGCCCAAGGAGAAGGCGATGAACCCGGGCAAGGAAAAGCAGCGCTACGTCTGGACGCTGAAGGACGGGAAGCTCGCACAGGGTCCCGTTAAGACCGGCCTGGCCGACGGAAAGAACACACAAATACTGGAGGGTGATCTCAAGCCCGGGACGGCCGTCGTCGTGGACACTCTCAGCATGGAGAAGCCGTGATGGGCGATCTCGCACATGAAGACCGCACCCCCATCATCGAACTGGAGGGGGTCACTAAGGTCTACGGTGAGGGGCAGGCCGCCATGGCCGCCCTCCGCGGCATCGACCTGAGGATTCACGGAGGAGACTTTCTCGCCGTCATGGGCCCGAGCGGCTCTGGCAAGTCCACGTGCATGAACATCCTGGGGTGCCTCGATACGCCGACCACCGGCTCCTATCGGTTCCAAGGGACGGAGGTGGGCCGCCTCACGCGGGCCCAGCGCACCCTCCTGCGGCGCTTCTATATCGGCTTCGTCTTCCAGGGCTACAACCTTCTTAAGAGGACAACGGCCCTGGAGAACGTAGAGCTCCCACTCATCTACAGAGGCCTCCCCGCCGCACCGAGGCGCAAGAGGGCCATCGAGGCCCTTGACGTCGTGGGGCTCGCTGACTGGAAGACCCATACGCCGGGTGAACTGTCGGGCGGACAACAGCAGCGTGTTGCCATCGCACGCGCCATCGCGACTGATCCCTTAGTCCTGTTCGCGGACGAGCCCACGGGGAACCTCGACACATCGAGGGCGCGTGAAATCATGGACCTCCTCACGGGCCTGAACCGCGACGCCGGGATCACCATCGTCATGGTCACCCACGAGGCGGACATGGCAGCCTACGCCGCGCGCATGGTCCACTTCCTCGACGGCCTGGTCGCCTCGGAGGAGTGTAACGGGAGGGGGCACTGATGTCCCTGCGAGAAGAGAGGTCCATGCTGTGGAACGCAGTCGTCCTGGCCCTGCGCGAGATCCGGAGGAACCTCATGCGCTCGTTCCTGACCATCCTCGGGATCGTCATCGGTGTGGCGGCTGTCATCACCATGGTCACCGTCGGCGAGGGTGCCACCGCGCAAGTGCGCCAGCAGATCGCGAACATGGGGAGCAACCTCCTCATGATCAGCCCGGGCAAGCGCCTCGGCCCCGGGCAGTCCTCCGCCACCGTCCCCTTCAAGGAAGACGATGGGGAGGCCATCCTCCGCGACGTGACCTCCATAGCGGCCGTGGCGCCCGTCTCTTCTGCAGGCCTCAAGGCGGTCTTCGGCAACCAGAATTGGTCCACCACCGTGACGGGTACCGAGACGCAGTACTTCGACGTGACGAATCGCACCATCGCCTCGGGCCGGAAGTTTTCCGAGAGCGAGATGCGTTCGGGGGCGGCGGTTTGCGTTATTGGCTCCACCGTCGCCAAAGAACTGTTCGGTTCTCAAGACCCGCTCGGACAGAAGATCCGCCTGGAAAAACTCGCGTGCGATGTGATCGGCACACTCAAGGAAAAGGGCCAGAGCACGATGGTTGACCAGGACGACGTAGTGGTGATCCCGCTGCGCACATTCCAGCGGCGCGTCTCCGGGAACCTGGACGTGGCCATGTTCCAGGTCACGGTGAGGGAGGGCGCCTCCACGGAGAAGGCCCGGACCGACATCCGTGCCCTGCTCAGAGAGCATCGCCATCTCTCGGCGAGCGACGACGACAACTTCAACATAATGGACACAAAGGAGATATCGAGCATGCTCACGGGGACCACGAAATTGCTCACGGCCCTGCTCAGCGCCGTGGCGGCAGTGAGCCTCCTTGTCGGCGGCATCGGCATTATGAACATCATGCTCGTGTCCGTTACGGAGCGTACCCGCGAGATCGGTATCCGGCTCGCCATCGGTGCGCTGGAGCGTGAGGTCCTTGTGCAGTTCCTGGTTGAGTCGGCGGCCCTCTCATGCTTGGGGGGCATCCTCGGGATCGCGCTGGCCCTGGCCGCATCAGTCTGGGGCGCCTCCCTCCTGGGCGTGCCGTTCGTATTCCAGGGTGGAATCGTGGTCCTGGCGTTCCTCTTCTCCGGCGCCGTTGGCGTCGGTTTCGGCTATTTCCCGGCCCTGAAGGCCGCGCAGCTCGACCCCATCGAGGCGCTTCGATATGAGTAAGATCCGGGAGATGACATGGCGATCTCTTCAAAACGCGGATGGCGCGGCGCACATGAAACCGCTTTTGCCATGAGGCAAGGGAATCAGGATCAGAGGAACGGCCCACCAACGGCGCAAGTCGACCTTTGTATGGCCAGATCGAGTTTTCCTATGGACACCGTCATGCCCGATTATCCGAGGAGAAGACCCATGAACCTGCGAACAGTATTGCTCGCCTTTTCGCTTGCGAGTCTATCGGCCTGCGGGGGACCCAAGGCGCCCGTGATCGTCGTGGTGAGTGTCGACAGGGTGGCCCAGGAATCCGTCCGGGCGCAGCGCTTGGTGCGCGATGTGGAGGACTACGCGAAAGCTGCGGAAGCCAAACTGAACCAAATGCTTCAGGAATTTCAGGCGGCCTCCTCAGATCCGAGCATGCCCCCCCAGAACTTGGCCCTGATGAGGGATCGATTGAACCAGATGCGGCAAAGTGCGGGGCAGCAAGTGGATCAAAAGCAGTCGGAGGCTGAACGCGAAATCCATAAAATGCTCCAGAGCGCCTTGGCAGACCTCGCCAAGGAGCAGCATTGGGATCTGGTTATCAGGAAAGATCGGCAGTCGGCACTTTGGGCCGTAGACGCGCTCGATAAGACGGATCTGGTCATACAGCGAATGGATGCGCCGACGAAATCTGAAGCGCCACGTTCATGAGCGCGCGCCTAAGGGCTAGGCTGGTTGGCCGTATCTCCCTGGGTCGCTAACCGAGAGGGAATTCCCCATGAACAAGCATGCCTCCCCTAGCGATCTTAGCGACCAGCTACGGACACTGCTAAAGGAAGTAGACGGTCGCATGGGCGTCGAGGAACTTGCGGTATACCTTAATCGACCTAATAGCCACCTGGACGGAATAATCCCCCTCGACCTTCTCTTGAGACCCTCCAATAACGACTTCGCCCGCGTGCTTGAGGCCGTTCATCAAGAAGCTGGAAAGATTACGCCACGCAGGAGGG
>JAKAJA010000201.1 GCA_021814085.1 Acidobacteriota bacterium
CGCCGAGGCGCAAGTCGCGCACGGCGTCCGGGCCGAACTCCTCCATGTAGGGCCGAGGGTCCACCACGTTACCCAACGACTTGCTCATCTTGGTGCCGTCCTTGACCCACCAGCCGTGCCCGTAGACGTGCTTTGGCAGGGGGAGGCCCGCGCTCATGAGGAAGGCGGGCCAGTAGACGGCGTGGAAGCGCAGGATGTCCTTCCCGATGAGGTGCAGGTCCGCGGGCCAGTATGTTTGGAACTTGGCCGGGTCCTCGGACCCGAAGCCCAGAGCCGAGATGTAGTTGGACAAGGCATCCAGCCAGACGTAGAGGACGTGCTTCTCGTCGCCGGGAAAGGGGATGCCCCAGGTGATGCTCGTGCGGCTGATGGAGAGGTCCTTCAGGCCGCCCTCAACGAAGGACCGCACCTCGTTCATACGGCTCGGGGGGAGGACGAAATCGGGCCGCTCGGCGTAGAGCTTCAGGAGGGGCTCCTGGAACTTGGAGAGGCGGAAGAAGTAGGATTCCTCCTCCAGCTCCGTCATGGGGTGGCCGAAGTCGGGGCATTTGCCGTCCACGACCTGGTTCTCGGGGAAGAAGGCCTCGCACGAGACGCAGTAGGGGCCGCGGTAGCTGGCCTTGTAGACGTCCCCCGCCTCCTGCAGGCGCGCGAGGACCGCGAGGACGCCTTCCTTGTGACGCGCGTCGGTAGTGCGGATGAAGTCGTCGTGGGTGATCTCGAGCTGCTTCCAGAGCTCGTGGTACCGGGTGACCACGCGGTCGGCCAGGGCCTGGGGCTCGATGCCCTCCGCGGCGGCGGACTTCTGCACCTTCTGCCCGTGCTCGTCCGTCCCCGTGAGGAAATAGGTGGCGTCGCCCTTCAGGCGGTGGTACCTCGCGAAGAAATCGGCGCAGATGGTGCAGTAGGCGTGCCCGATGTGCGGGTAGTCATTGACGTAATAGATCGGGGTCGTGATGTAGAAGCGTCCCATGGGATCCTCTGAGGGCGGGCCGTTGCGGGTTCGGTAGCAGGGAGCGGGGAGCCGGAAGCGGTAGAGATCTTGGGTCCTTGCTCCCTGCACCCCTTCTACCCGCTCCCGTCTTCTCGGCTAGTGATGCGCGGCGTGGACCGCGGCGGCCTCCGGCTTGGCATCGGCCTCGCGCAGGAGAAGGTCGCGCTCGTCCCGGTTGGCCTCCTTCGATTCGCGGCCGGCGCGGAAGACCGCAAGGGCGTAGATCAGGGCTACAAACGCCAGCCAGGCCGCGCCCCGCGGGAGGCTGCCCCAAATAGAGAAGGCGGTTGCCAGCCCGGCCAGTGCCAGGGCGTAGCCGATTCCCTGGCCCACCACGCCGGCCTTCTGCGCCCCTCCGAGGTAGACCGTGCGAGTGCACTCCTCGTAGAGGTAACAGGAGGCGCACTCGCGGTATTTTTGCGCGTCCACGAAATTCTGAGAGAAGCAGTCCTTCTTCATGGAAACCCCCATGATTAAAGGGTGAGTATAGCACGCGGGAAAAGACCGTGAGTAGGAGATTAGGTGATTAGGTGAGGAGGAGGGCAAAACATAAATGAACGAGAGAGGTAGCGAGTTTTCTCCTCTCCTACTTACCTACTTACCTACTCACCTACTCTCGTCTTCACTGTCCTTTATCCAGCAGCTCCCTGTAGAACTGCTGGAAGAGGGCGTGGAACTCGCCCGACTCCTCGGGGATGTTGCGCCGGATGTGGCGGACCTTCTCTCGCGCCTTCTCCTCGCGGGCGGCGTCGTGCGCCAGCTCGCGTTCCAGGCCCCGCAGAATGGCATTCCGCAGGTCCTGGTCCTTGACGAAATACTCAATATCCGGGTCCTTGAGGAAGCACGCGTAGATCTTCGTGGTCAAGTCCTGGGTCTTCTCCCGGGACAGCTTGCCGGGCCCCGTGGACAGTACGTAGCCCCTCCGCGAGGCGACCTGGCCCTTGGCCTTCGCGATGAGGGAGTGGTATTCGAGGTCCATCCCCTTGAGCTCGCCCTGGTGCTCCAGGACGATCTGCCGGGCCTCCTCCGTGATCTCGTCCTCGATCCTGAGGTCCGCGGTGATGAGGTGGGCCACCACGTCGATGGTTTTTTCCGGGTGGTCGCTCGCAATCACGCCGTTCTGAATCAGACCCATGACCGTGCGGCGAGAGACGAGCTCGATGAGGGGCGGGGGCAATCTCATGAAAAGGCTCCTGGTTTCTGCTTGGGCGGAGACGACAAAAGGGCCGTCCGTGCGGCCCTTTCAGGTGTCACATCAAGGCGGGAAGCCCGCCCATCGCTAACCGTTCTTCGACACGTCATCGAGATAGAGAACGCGCTGGCACCCCTCGCAGGAAACCACCTCTTCCCCGTAATGAAGATCCTGAACGAGCTTGGGCCGGACGCCGATGAAGCAGCCCTGACAGGTCCCGCTCTTGACGGCCACCACGGCAAGGCCGTTCCGCTGGGCGGCGATGTGCGTGTACTTGCGGAACCAGCCCGCGTTCATCTTGCCCTGCAATTCCTGGCGCTCCTTCTGTCGCGCGAGCAGTTCCGCGGAGATCTTCTCCTGTTCGGCCTTGAGGGCCTGCCGCTCCGCGGCGACGCCCTTTTCCCCCTCCTTGTAGGCTTCCTCCAGGGGGGGCAATTCGCCTTCGAGAGCTTCCAGTCGCTCCATGGCCTTGAGGCCCTTGTCCTCGGCTTTGTCGCGCTCCCGTTTGGTGGCGTCCATCTCCCGCAGGAGGGCGCTGTACTCATCGTTGGACCGGATCTCGGGCATCTTGAGCTTGAGCTGTCGCTCCTTGTCCTCCAAGGACTTGACCGCCGCCTCGAGTTCCTGGCGGGAGATCTCCAGCTCGGACTTCTCCCGGAGGGATTTGTCCAACGGCTCTTTGACGACCCGCACCTTTTCATCGATGAGTTTGCTCTTCTTGGGTATCTGCTGCAGGTCGTGGCCCAGCGTCCTGATTTCCGTGTCCAGGCGCTGGAGCCGGAGCAACTGTTCAAGAATGGGGTTCACCAGTCTGCCTCCAACCGATCAATAAAAAAAGGGGTGCAACTCAGCACCCCTCCTTCGAGCTTTCCTGCAGGAACTTCACAAGCCTAGACGGCACGCCCTGCTCCTTCTCGTGGTGGGCCCTCCAGGATTCGAACCTGGGACCAACCGGTTATGAGCCGGTGGCTCTCACCGCTGAGCTAAGGGCCCCGACCCAACCGCTATAGCATAGCACGAGATGTGCCAAAGTGTAAAGCGCGTTCTCAGTGGGCCTCTCCTCGTGGTCACGGGTGATGAATAAATACACAGTCCTCCTACAACCACCCCAACCCCATGAGCAATCCAGATCAGGCCATCAAGTGCACCGAATCGTTCATATGAACTTGATCGCACTACCTAAAGCTACTTTTTCTTGGGGTGAAGTTGGTCTTTACAGTATTGCAAGATTTGCTCTACGGTTTCTTTATCCGGAGCAGACGGCCTCTCTTTGAGGTATTTTTCGCATAGAGGAATGGCCTTGTCATACTGCCCTGTCGCGCCAAAACAGGTAGCTAGCTGGCGAACAGCATCAAGGTCAGAAGGGTTCTCAACCAGAGCCTTTTCAAAAAACTCAGCCGCCTTGGCCATATTGCCAGCATTAAAGGCATTGACCCCTTCATTGTAGGACGCACCAGTGACCTGCCCGCCCTTGGCGACGTACTCCTTCTTGAAGGCTTCCGCCTTGGCCTTGTCGCCCTTCTTGTCGTAGAGGTTGTAGAGGATCCCCAGCACGGTCACATCCCCGGGGTAGTTCGTGTTGTAGTCTTCGTATGCGGCGATGGCCTCGTCGGGGCGGTCCAACTTCTGCAAGGAAGTGGCCTTGATGAGCTTGGCCGCCTTGAGGCTGTCCTTGTCGATGTCTTTGCTGGCGATGGCCTCGTTGGCCTTGGTCACGGCACCCTCGTAGTCGTTCAAGTCGTACATCTGCTTGGCATCCGCGGCGGGGTTGGCCTTGATCTCCGACTGCTTCATGACGTAATCCTTGCGGATGTCGAAGTTCACCTCGATCATGTCCATCAGGCGGCCCATCTCCTGCTTGGTGGCCGGTGGCAGATCGGGCGGGTAGATGGTGATCTTGTAGCCCTTGTCCGAGTAGGGGACACCCGCCTGCATGAAGGACCCTTCGGCGGAAGTTTTAAGCTCATAATGGTTCAAGGGGTTGCCGGCGTCTTCGATGACGACCTTGATGTCGGCCATGGGTTTGCCATTCTTATCCAGCACCCTGCCCCGAAACCCCTTGGCCAGCTGGGCCGAGGCCGCAGTGGCCATGAGAAGCGCCAGAACCGCCAGGACTGCGAAACGAACCGCGACTTTCATGCATCCCTCCCTCGGATGGGCCACCCCGGGATTAGGAACTCCCGATGCCCCTGATGAACGTTCCTACCACGGTCCCACGCTTGGGGCATGCGCCTAGATGCCCGCACCTAGAAGGTACTCCCCGGAAGGCCTCGGGTTCAAGCCCGCGTCGCGTGGAGCTCTGGGGGCGGGCCAAATGACGTACGGGGGCTCACGAGATCTTTAGGACCTCGTCCCTTCAAGGAATGCCCTCAGGTGACGGCTCCGGGAGGGGAGCTTGCGGAGGGCCTTGGCCTCGATCTGCCGGATGCGCTCGCGGGTCACGGCGAAGGCTCGGCCCACTAGAT
>JAKAJA010000202.1 GCA_021814085.1 Acidobacteriota bacterium
GGCAGATGCGCGACCTAAGACCTTGCCCGTTCTGTGGGTCTACCGAAATCTCAAAGCGAGAGATGGGGGTTGTGGCGTGCGAGAGCTGTGGCGCAGCATTGTGGTCCGAGGACATCGAAGATTCTGAGACTGTGACCGAGACATGGAACAGGCGCTCCATGCCAGATTGCGTAAGGGAGGTCATGCGGATCTCAGACAGGAAGCACGATGCGTGGGATGCGGTCCGAAAATACTACGACGAATAGGCCTGGCACGCGCTAGAAGTGGGAACGAATCATTTCCGAACGAATCCAAGACGATAGGCACTTGACACGGGGATAAACTGGTGTTACATTTCCCATGATGGCGGGAGTTCGCTAGGTGGCGGATGCGAACAAACCGTCCGGCCAGTGCGTACGGTCCGCCCCGGCGCCTGGCACCTGATGCGCCCTCGGGAAATCGGGGGCGCTTCGCTTTTGGGAGGCACTGGCCATGAGCACCGCGAACGCTAAGAACGCGAGGGGGCGCGAGGGCGTAGCGTCCAGGTGGTAGGCCGTGCCTAAAACCACAAAGCCACAATCCCACAAGCGCAAGCCTGGGGAGCCCAAGAAGCCGCACAGAGGGGGACCCCCTTCCGACACATCCTGGCACGTGGCGTTTCTTCGGGTGCTCGCGGCAACGGCTAACGTCGGGCAGGCCTGCAAGACGTGCCACATCAACCGCTGGACGGCATACGACCACCGGGGCAAGTTCCCTGAGTTCGCAGCCAAGTGGACACAGGCCGAGGCAGACGCATGCGACGACCTTGAGGCGCATGCCAGGAAGATGGCCCTGTCTGGTAATCCCATTCTCACAATCTTCCTGCTCAAGGCACACAGGCCCGAGAAGTTCCGAGACAATTACACCCCAATCTCGGCGCCAGCCGGCGACGAGCCAGGACCCGTGAAGGACTACGACTCCGAGCTCGCCAAGCACTGGAAGGCCAATGCTTCCGCTCCGAAGAAGTGACCTATACGAGCACCAGCGGGCCTGGCTGGACAACAGGGCCTTCTGGTCCGCGATGATCGGGCCCTACGGCTGCGGCAAGACCGGGGCCGCCATCCTCTACGCGTGGGAGCGGAGCCGCATCAACTGGGGCAGGCGCGGGCTGTGGGTGGAACCCACCTACGGCATGATCCAGGACATCGTCCTTCCGGAGCTCGAGGAGTTCCTCGACGCGATGGAGATGTCTGAGGCCACGGGCACGAGGGGGGCGCTCAAGGCAGACGAGTACCGCCTCGTCAGGAGCCAGCGCCCGCAGCTAGAGCTCCCGTGGGGTGTGTGGATGTTCCGCTCGGGAGAGATCCCGCGGAGGCTGAAGGGCCCAACCGTGGCGTGGGCGCTCCTGGACGAAGCCGACCAGATGGACGTTCTGGTGGAGCAGATCGTGCTCTCGCGCGTACGTGACCCAAGGGCGCAGTTCCACTGCTTCGGGCACGTGGGCACCCCAGAGGTCTACGGCTCGTGGCTGCACGATCGGTGCGAGGGCGAGCAGCGGCAGAAGACCGACTGCGTCGTGAGGGCCAGGCAGGAGGACGTCAAGGGGCTCCCTCCCGAGTACTACGGGCGGATGAAGACGAGCTATGACGAGGCCGCATACGAGCAGTATGGGCTCGGGCTGTGGAGGCTCAAGACCGAGGGCCTGATCTACTGCCCTCCGTTCTCCGAAGAGAACATCAAGCCGTGCCAGTACGAGCAGGGCAGGACAGTGCTCGTCGGGATGGACTTCAACGTCGACCCGTTCAGCTTCGTCTGCGGCCACCAGGTGGAGCGAGAGCTCCGGATCTTCAGGCAGTACAGGATCCGCGGCGCTAACTCACGGACGGCGGCCGAGACGCTGAAACGGGACTTTCCCGGGGCGGCCTTCGAGCTCTGGATCGACGCGGCAGGGACGGCGCGCCACACGGACGGGGTCAGCGGAACAGATGCAGACATCCTGCGGTCCTCTGGGCTCGATCCAAACTGGACCAGGATCGGGCGCGTGTCCAACCGGTACAACTCGACCAGGGCGATGCTCCTCAGCGCCGCCGGAGAGCGGCGCCTCTTCATCGACCCGTCGTGCGTCCAGCTCATCAGGGAGATCCGGACCCTGACCTACGAAGAGTCCGTGAAGGCCGGCGCAGACAACCACAGCACGTCGGCGCTCGACTACCTGGTGCTTGGGAAGTTCGACCCGATCCGGAGGGCCTGATGGGCTGGTCAAACCTCATCTCAGGAGGTGCGCGCTTGATCCAGGACCTTTGGAACGGCGGGCCGTCCCCTTACCGGCTCTCGGATCCTGCCACGCTGCAGAACGAGTACTCCATCGCCGTGGCGATGCTCTTCGGGCGGCAGGTGGGCATCCTCAAGGACGACCTGAAGCGGTCGTGCCCCGACGACTACAGCGAGCTGGTCGAGCAGCCGATGACCTTCAACCTCACCAGGCGCGTGGCCGAGAAGAGGGCGACGCTCTACCGCGAGCCCGTGAAGTTCTCGGGCGAAGTGGGAGACTGGCCAGACCTCCTGGCGTGGGGGTTCTGGGCAGCCATGGGTCAGGCCGACCTAATCAGCGAGGTCTGCAACGTCTGCCCCGTCCTGGTGAGCTGGGACACGAAGATGAAGGCCATCGTCCCGGCCGTGGTTCCGCCCGACCAGGTGCGCCTGCGCTTCCACCCCTTCGACTCCCGCCGGATCCTGGAGGCCACGATCACCACCTACACCGAGGACGCGGGCGGTAAGCCGCAGAAGCTCCGCACGGTCTGGACAGAAACCGAGTACCACGTCTACCGCGGCAATTCGGAAAGGGACGTAGCCGCAGAGGTGGCCCAGGAGAGCGGCTGGGACTACCGCGGGCCGGAGCACGGATACAACAAGGTCCCCATCCTGCTGGTGCGCCCCACCTCTCCGATCTACGGCGACCCACTGGGCTCCCCAGCCGAGAGCCTTGTTCAGGCCAACCGCACGCTGAACCAGAAGGCGACGGAGCTCCAGCTCCTGCTCAAGATGCAGAGCAACTCCAACCTAGTGCTAACGGGCGACGCGTCCGAGAAGAACGGGAAGGTGTCCACGGCGGTGTCGCGTTTCATCCGGTTCCGCACCTCTCCGGAGGGTGCGAACCCAGACGCCAAGTGGATCTCCCCCACCCCGAACGCGGACGCGCTCCTGAAGACCATCATGGACACCGTCCGCATGGTGGCCTTCTTCCATCACCTCCCGGGCAACTTCTCGCTCGACGCCACAGCGGCCGAGAGCGGGACGGCGCTGAAGATCCGCAACAGCGACCTGAGCGAGTACCGCCGACAGAAGATCGAGGCCCACTCGCTGTCCTGGCCAGACTGGGCGGACACGCTTCAGCGGGTGGCCGTGGTCGGAGCCGGCAAGTCCTCCAAGGATCAGTCGAACGTGCGGGCGGAGTTCTGCGACCAGGAGACCTACGAGAGCGAGGAGGAGGTCCGCGCCCAGCTCGAGTGGGAGCTCAAGATGTTCCTGACCTCCCCGGCGCAGGCCTACCTCGAGACGCATCCGGAATTCGAGCCCGACCTGGCGGACGAAGAGCGGATCAAGCTGGCCCAGGCACAGGTGGACGCGAACGCTGCGGCCTTCCGTTCGACGCAGGCCCGAACGGCCTCGGTGGCACCGCCTGCGCAGTTCACCAACAACAACCAAGGGGCGTAGACGGTGGCGACGCCCCAGGACGTCCTGGCCCAACTCGAGGCCATCATCGAGCGCCACTACGGTGCCGGATCCGGCGCCGCGAAGGAAGCGCTCGCGCGGGCGGCCGGGCTCGTGGCCGTCTACATGGGCGGGCGCGAGGAATGGCTCTTCTCAGACCTCGACGAGCTGACCGCTGCGCTCGAGCGGGCCATGGCCGAGAGCGGACTGGACTCGGTCCTGGCGGAGTTCGTAAAGGCGTCGGAAGAAATGGCCAGGGCTGCTCAAACCATCCCACAGGTGACCTTCGGAGCGGTGGAGGGCGCCAGGCTGCAGTCCGCCCTACAGGCGCGCTTCACCGGCTGGGACAAGACCGTGAACGATGAGGCCATCGGGTGGCTGCGGGACCGGATGCTCTCGCAGTCCGTTGCCCCAGTCTCTCCAACGCAGCTTGCAGAGGAGCTGCGGGTGGTGCTCACAGAGAAGATCCTAGGCTACGCGGACACCTACATCGACCAGGCGCTCTCAGACCAGGCCCGCGCCACGTGGCTCGTGACCGGAGAGAAGCTGGAGGCCGAGCGGTACACCTACATGGGCGCGCCGGTGGACAAGGTGATGCGCCCGTTCTGCCGAGAGCGCTACATGAAGACCTACACCAGGGCCGAGATCGACGCCATGGACAACGGGCAGGGCCTGAGCGTGTGGGAGTCTGGCGGCGGGTGGCGCTGCCGCCACCAGTGGGTGCCCGAGGTCTAGAGCCAACACACAACGCGGCCCCTGGCGGGCCGCTCCCAGGTTCCACCGAAGCCCCCGTGATGGGGGCTTTTCCATTTCACCCAATGCCGGTTGACCCGGCGCAGACGGAGGCCGTGATGGCTGACGGAGACCCCAAGCCCGACCCGACGCCGGGCGCATACGTCCCGCCCACCCGTGAGGAGTGGGAAGCGGCACAGCGGAGCCTGAAGAACAAGACGGAGGAAGCCGACCGCCACCAACCT
>JAKAJA010000203.1 GCA_021814085.1 Acidobacteriota bacterium
TCCGCCGCTCAGGCCGTCGCGCAGGCGCTCCCCGCCTTCGAGGCCTACCTCGGCGTCGGGCAGGTGGCCGTCTCCCAGCAGGGAAACGCCGTGGCCTACACTGCAAACTTCCAAACCCAGCTCACCGCGGGCTTCCGTTGGTTCCCCACGGAACGCTTCGCCATCGAGGGCCAGTACTTCCATGACACCGTGAGCATCGCCCGCTACCTGGCCGTGCACAACTACATCACGCCCGTTCCCACGGAGGCTTACAAGTACTCGGCATTTGCTGCCCAGGCTGAATACTGGTTCCTCCGTGACACCCACGGAGGGGCTTACGCCTTCGTTGCCCCGCAATACTTCTTTTCCACGCAGGGGGTCAACGGCGCACTCGGTTACGCCGCCGGAGTCGGCGGGCAATGGTGTTTCTGGAAAGGCCTCTTCGTCGAGAGCAAGGCGCAGTTCTGGCACGTTCAAAACTACCTTGTCCCCGTGGCAAATACCTTTCAAGGTTCGGTCTCCATCGGGTACCGGTTCTAGCCTGACCCCAGGGCAGGGCTTCGGCCCTGCTCCCTGGTGAGGAGGGAACCATGTTCAAACTCGTTACGCAGTGGCCTCCGAAGTGCGGGGACATCGGATTTGACTGTGCCAATGGCGGAATCACAGACCTGATCGTCCTCGGGGAGATATGGGGAGACGCCGCAGTACTTGGCGCGCTGAAGGACAGCGGCTATCCGATTCCTCATCACGCATACACCGTCACGAATGACGGGAGGGCCTTCGAGTCCCTAAATGAAGGCCCCACGTTCACTCCCATCAATGACTACCGGCAAATGTGGATCGACGGGCAGACGTGGCTCATGCGGCCAGAGGGTTCCGACGCTGCCAAGATGGCGGCCATGGCGTTGACGATCCAGAAGTACGACCCTCGCCCCTACGGCTGGTTCAAGACGCTCCTGGGGTTCCTCGTCGTATTCCCCTTCCGCCGCATCCTCCGAAGGAACGTCCCTAACCCCTTCCACCTCGGGATCATGTGCAGTGAACTCGCCGGGTACTACCTGAAAGCGCTCCACTTCTTCTTGCGGTCCTATGGCGAGACCGGTGCATCGGATCAACTTTGGTTCGCCCGGTACGCGAACGCCTCATGGGACCCGGCCTACCTGGCCGCGCTCTGCCTTACGAATGGCGTCGTCTCCCTGGCGAAGCCTGCCCCCGCGCAAGCGGTCACCCCCTAGCTCTCCCTCCTCTCGCCCACACACGGGCTCCCTCCCCCGTGCACGCCCCCGGTTCGGACCCTTCTCCCCGAGCCGGGGGCACCTCCCGCCCCACTTTCCGCCCCAGTTAGGCCCAAAATCCCCCCAACCCAGCGGCTGAAGCCTTGGCCTTCGCCCCTCTCCAATCCCCCCCGTCCCCCTGGGGACTTGACATTTCTCTAGCCAGTGGACTATATTGGCCAGAGGAGGACACGAGAATGGATGCCGAGAGACAGCCGTATGAGGAGTTCATCGCGGCCAAGATCCCACTGGTGCAACCATGCGGATTCGATATGGCCGCCGTCAACCCAATGCTTTTCCCCTTCCAGTCCGACATCGTGCGCTGGGCTCTCCGGCGTGGTCGTGCTGCCATCTTCGCCGACTGCGGCATGGGCAAGACGCCGATGCAGCTGGAATGGGCTCACCGCGTCGCAGACCACACCGACCGGCCCGTCCTGATCCTGGCTCCGCTGGCCGTTTCGACGCAGACCCAACGAGAAGGCGAGAAGTTCGGCATCCCGTCCCGCGTGGTCCGCGACCAGTCCCAGGTCCGCGACGGCATCAACATCACGAACTACGAGATGCTTCACCACTTCCAGCCCGAGGCCTTTTCCGGCGTCGTGCTCGACGAGTCCAGCATCCTCAAGGACTACACCAGCGCCACGCGGAACGAGGTCATCAGCGCGTTCATCAACACGCCTTACCGATTGGCCTGCACGGCGACACCCGCCCCGAACGACTTCATGGAGCTGGGCAATCATTCCGAGTTCCTTGGGGCCATGCCGCGCCACGAGATGCTGGCCCACTTCTTCACCCACGACGGCGGAGACACGGCCAAGTGGCGGCTCAAGCGCCATGCGCAGAAAGACTTCTGGACGTGGATCTGCTCATGGGCTGTCATGCTACAGCGCCCCAGCGACCTAGGCTATGAGGACGACGGATTCACCCTGCCGCCGATTTCCTACCATTCCCACGTCATCCACGCCGATCTACCCACGCCCGGCTACCTGTTCGCTCTTGAGGCCGATTCCCTCATGGATCGGCGCCGGGCTCGGCGAGATTCCATCGCGGCCCGAGTCGCCAAGATCATCGAGCTGGCCAATTCCAACGACGAGCCATGGGTCATCTGGTGCGACCTCAACGCCGAAAGCCAAGCCGCGGTGGCGGGCATCAACGGCGCCGTGGAAGTCTGCGGCTCCGACTCCCGCGAGGACAAGGAGGACCGCATGCTCGGATTTACTGAGGGCAAGTACCGCGTGCTCGTCAGCAAGCCCAGCATCGCCGGGCACGGCATGAACTGGCAACACTGCCGGAACGTGGCCTTCCTGGGGCTCTCAGATTCGTATGAAGCCTATTACCAGGCCGTCCGCCGCTGCTGGCGCTTCGGTCAGACCCAGCAAGTCAACGTCCACATCGTGACCGCAGAGGAGGAGGGCGCTGTAGTGGAGAACATCAAGCGCAAAGAGAACGACGCCATGACCATGGCGCAGAACATGGTGGCCAACATGCACGACCTGAGCGCCGAGGCGCTACACGGCACCCAGCGGCTATCCCAGGTATACGAGACCGAGGTCCGCCGCGGCGAGGGCTGGGAAATGCGGCTCGGCGACTGCGTGGAGGAGTCCCGCCACATCCCCGACGAGTCGGTGGGGTTCACGATCTTCTCCCCGCCCTTCGCCAGCCTTTACACCTACTCGGCCTCATCTAGGGACATGGGCAACTGCTCCAACTATGACGACTTCGAGCGGCATTTCAGGTTTCTCATCCCTGAGCTTTACCGCGTCACCATGCCCGGCCGCTGTCTCTCGTTCCATTGCATGAATTTGCCCATCAGCAAGGAACGGGAAGGGTTCATCGGCATCCGCGACTTTCGAGGACTGCTCATCAAGATGTTTCAAGAAGAGGGCTGGATTTTTCACTCCGAGGTCTGCATCTGGAAAGACCCCGTGACGTCCATGCAACGGACCAAGGCCATCGGGCTCCTCTGGAAACAGCTCAAGAAGGATTCCTGCATTAGTCGCCAGGGCATCCCAGACTACATCGTGACCATGCGGAAGCCTGGCGTAAATCCCGAGCTCGTAGGCCACAAACCGGAGGACTTCCCCGTGGCGCAGTGGCAGCAGTGGGCGTCCCCGGTCTGGATGGACATCAACCCCAGCAAGACGCTCCAGCGGACCTCGGCACGGCAGGCGGAAGACGAGCGCCATATCTGCCCGTTGCAACTGGAAGTCATCGAGAGATGCGTCACACTGTGGAGCAACAAGGGCGACATGGTGCTATCCCCGTTCGGCGGTATCGGCTCCGAGGGTTACGTATCTCTGCTCCTGGGCCGTCGCTTCACCGGTATCGAACTGAAGCGGTCCTATTGGGAGCAGGCCTGCGCCAACCTAGAGGCGGCAGCCAAGGGCAGCATCCAAGACACGCTATGGGGAGGTCTCGATGCAGACGAAGACGCATAGCCTCATCGAGTCGCTGGCCAATGTGGCCGTGGGCTACCTCGTGGCCGTGGCGTCGCAGGTAGCCATATTCCCACTGTTCGGCATCCACGTTCCCCTGCGATCCAACCTCACCATTGGCCTGTGGTTTACCGGAATAAGCATCGTCCGCAGCTACACATTGCGGCGGTTCTTTACTCACCGGACCGAGAGGGCTTGACTATTTAAATGTGGTGTCCCATATTGTCCACGGGAGCATAGGGCATGAAAGACGACTTGTTCACGATCCGAGAAACCGCCGCAGTTCTTCACGTTTCCGTCAAAACCATACGCCGGATGCTCAAGTCCAAGCGCTTGCGCGGGGCCTTCCGTGTCGGCGCGGGCCGCGGTGACTGGCGCATCCCGGCCTCCACGATTGAAGCCTACAAGCGCAAGAGTGCCGCATGAACACACTCTCGCCCACACACGGGCTCCCTCCCCCGTGTACGCCCCCGGTTCGGACCCTTCTCCCCGAGCCGGGGGCACCGCCTCTCCCCATTCCCATGTTATGTTAAATCACGATTTTGGCGAGTGCTATATCATATATGGCTAATCTGACACTTGACATTTCCGACAGAGGATAATATATTATAGGCATGGAGGCGAGAGTGACACCACTACAGCGCGCTAGACGGCTACTAGGTGTGACAGTCGCAGACCTCGCGGCAGCGGCGGGAGTCTCGATAGCTGCCACGCAGAAGCACTTGTCTGGTCGGGTCCAACCTGGTGTGTATACCGCGCTGGCCTATGCGGCCTATCTCCAGCAACGCAACAGGTCACCGCGACTGTGCCGCGCTGAGGAACTGCTCCCCACTGCGCTATTTCCAGAGGAAAGGAGGTGCCCCGCCGCCGATGTGACGCCAAAGTGAAGTCGCCTAGGGCGCCGGGGAACTCGCCCGTCCTTGTGCCCCCCGGCGCCCCAAATATGTAGGCCCCC
>JAKAJA010000204.1 GCA_021814085.1 Acidobacteriota bacterium
GCCTAAACTTTAATATCCAGAGAGGCTATGTAACCTACGCTTAATAACCCGGGGAGAGGTGCTATGAACCGAGGAAACACAGGGAGATACCTCGTGAACACCACTTCGGGAGAGAAGGTCAAGGCCTTCATCCCGAATCCGCTGCCCCCCTCTCCTCCTCTCAAGCTGGATGCCCCGATTCAGGCGCTCCTTGAGCAGGCCCATATCGCCCTGGGCCGCCTTGACGGAGTTTCGGCGATTCTCCCAGACCCCTCTCTCTTCCTGTACATGTACGTCCGGAAGGAGGCCGTCCTTTCTTCACAGATTGAGGGGACCAAATCCTCGCTCTCCGACCTTCTCATGTTCGAGAGCGAGGCGGCTCCTGGGGCTCCCATGGACGACGTTAAAGAGGTGTCCAGGTACGTCGCCGCGATGGATTACGGGCTGAAGCGCCTTCGTGAAGGATTTCCGCTCTCTCTTCGGTTGATTCGAGAAGTTCACGGAGTTCTCCTCGCTGAAGGCCGAGGAAGCGAAAGAGCGCCTGGCGAACTGCGGAGAAGCCAAAACTGGATCGGTGGCACCCGCCCCGGGAACGCCATCTTCGTTCCCCCACCCCACGAAGAGGTTCTACAGTGCTTGGGCTCCTTGGAGGAGTTTCTTCACGACAAGTCCGAGCGCTTCCCCACCCTGATCAAGGCAGCTCTGAGCCATGTCCAGTTTGAGACCATCCACCCCTTCTTGGACGGCAACGGCCGTCTCGGGCGTCTTCTCATCACCTTCCTGCTGTGCGAGGCGGGCATTCTGCGGGAGCCCCTGCTGTATCTAAGCCTCTACTTCAAAACAAACCGTCAGCAGTATTACGAGCACCTTCAGGGGGTCCGAAGCGACGGCGATTGGGAGGGTTGGCTTGCCTTTTTTCTCGAGGGCGTCGCCACGACGGCCAACCAGGCGAGCCAGACGGCCCGCCAGATACTCAACCTGTTCGAAGCAGATGGAGCCAAGCTCGCCACGCTGGGACGGTCAGCCGGTTCAGCACTTCGCGTTCATAACCTGATGCGTCGCCATCCTGTCCTTAGCATCGCGAAGGCGGTGGAGAAGTTGAATCTCTCCCATCCGACCCTCTCGAAGGCACTTTCCAACTTGATCGAGCTGGGCATCGTCCGCGAGGCCACCGGGAGAAGGCGTGACCGCCTCTTCGCCTACGGCCAGTACCTGGCCATCCTTAACGAGGGCACCGAAGTGGCGCCAGCGGAAGGTGCAACGAGTCAATGAACAGTCCGCCGGGCGAGCATCTCCATCCGGAGCCCTAATCGAAGCAGGAATGTCCGTCGGTTTCTTGCTCACGTTAGAGACTCCAGATAGCCCCCTGTGCCAATATCGCTGAGACAGCCCCCGGTGCTAAATGACTGTCGAGGGCGGGGGCTCCACGCTCGTTCACTGCTTGGCCCACGTGCGCCGGAAATTCGTGGAGGCCGAAGCCTATTTCCCCGACGAGAGTCGAGGGAACCGATCGTTGTCTGGGGCGGCGAAGGCCGCCAGGGGCCAGCGGGGCTCGCTCGCAAGGGCTCGCCCCGCCACCGCCCTGATCCTGATGGGTGACTGGTGCGCGCCCTTCGAGACGCGACACCCAAAGCCCGACGACGCAGGCGCGCAACCACCGGAGCCCCAACGGCCTGGCCCTCTGCAAAGGGCTCAGAAGCGCGGCGCCTGAAGGGCGCCGCTAGGGAGAAACTCCACCTGTTGACAGGGGCCGACTAATGGGTGACCCCCGTTCTTCGACGTTATCCACCTGGCCCGTGGTGGTGGCCCCCGCGCTCGTCGTGAAGTCCGCTTCTTGACCCTAGCGGTCCCGCCGCCATGCCTCCAAAACCTTCTCTTCAGTCCCTTTCGGCCTCGCTTTCGCCGGTCCCATGCGCGCGCGACAGGGACATCCGTGACGAGGCCCGTGATGAAGCCGATCGGCGAGGTGGCTTTCAGGAAGATCCGCTGATCAGCGCCCACCTCGGGCTGCTTTCCCGGAAGGTAATCACGCCAGGAATCTGAGGGGTGGGAACCTTGTCGGTCCACTTCCATGACTTGCCAATGTCGCACCCCTTCTCGCCGAAGGCGAGGAGCGGAACCGTGGTCTTGTACTTGCCCTCGCCTGAGGGGGCCATGGGGACGATGACCCGTTGCCGCTTCCCGTCGGGGCCGTCCCACGAGAGGTCGAGGGCGGGATGGGCAGGCAGGTTGGGCCCGCCCGCTTCTACATAAAAGGGGGCCTTTGCGATCTCCTCGCTCACCTGCCTCCACGGCTTATAGGGCCATGGGCCATAGGGATAGTTGATCAAGAGCCAGGGCGGCTCGGAGAAGGACCAGTACTCCCCCGTGTCGATTCCGTTCTCGTAGAGGAGCTGTGGGGCGTGCTTCAGACCGAGCTTGGGGTCGGTGATGTAGAGGTAAAGGAGGTCCACCTCCTCGGGGCCCGTCCTCGGCACGTCCTTGAAGAGGAGGGCGTCCAGCTCATCGCGGCCCTTCCACCGCACGTCCTTGGGGGATTCGTTGAGAATGTGGGTGATCTCATAGATGACTGCTCCATCCTCGTCCTCGAAGCGCCGCGAGCCGGGAGACGTTTCTAACAGTTGAACCTGATCGTCCTGGTCTGTGAGCCAGTTCCGGCTGTAGACCGTCGCCTTCGCCCGCTCTGGCCCGGGCCAGGTCCTGGGCTCCATCCACAGGCGCGTCATGACGGTCGGGCCGACAAAGACCTTCGTGTCGTCGCCCGTTTCGATCAGGAGGGGATGGTTGGTCTCCAGATTCGTGGCGTTGATGTAAGGCTTCAAGATGTCGGGCACCGTGGGATCGAAAAGCGGGTTGCGGTCAAAGGCGTGAAGGTTCTTATTCAATTCCTCCCAGCCGGGATCGGACCAGGCGACAGGCACCATTTCTCCTTGTGCCTTTAGTCGCGCCCTCCAGTCGTCCGTGAACCTTATCGTGCACCCATGCCGCATCTTGTCGTCGGGATAGTCGAACCCCCCCCCATTCTGAGCGCTCTTCAGCAGATAGTCATAGGTGGCGATCCCGCCCAGATGGACCTTGACGCACCCGCAGGTGGCCGTCTCGCGCAGGTCCACCGTGATCTCGGCAGCCCAGTCGTTGCCGAGCGGCCGGGAGATGCTCCCACGGATCGCCCCAGGATGGTCCCGCTGGAAGAGGGAGAGCTGGTAGTCCCAGAGGCTGTAGACCGGATAATAGCCGTTCCAGACGCGGATGTCCTGGTCCGGGAATAGGAAGGTCAGCGTCGGGCCGCCCCCTACCGGGGCGGGGTTCTGCGTGCCCGGCTTGGGCTCCCATTCCAGGTGGACACTCGGCGGGCCGGGCTTCTCCGG
The DNA here is from genome assembly GCA_021814085.1 of Acidobacteriota bacterium. Taxonomy (GTDB): domain Bacteria; phylum Acidobacteriota; class UBA4820; order UBA4820; family DSQY01; genus JAKAJA01. The sequence goes on from JAKAJA010000204.1 coordinate 3,348, forward strand.
AAGGGGGTAGCCGAAGCCGTCCAGCGGCGTGATCTTGGCCGGAGGGCTGAGCGGAGGCCCATCGTCGTTCACCCACTCGAAGCGAAAGAGACAGTAGGCCTTCGGCGAGTAGCCTTCCCGGTAGATGGTCCCGTCCCGGTCGACGAAGTCGAAGAAGGAAGTCCGATACGGCGAATCCTTTTCCGGTTCCCCCGGATCGATCTGTCGGAGGTAGGTCGCAATGGTCTTCTGCGGTTCAAGGAGGTTCATGAAATAGCTCGAAATCAATTCGCCTTTTTCGTTCCAAGCGTAGTAGTCGGGAAGGTTGCTAACGAAACCGAAGGAAGTTCGATGGGCGTTCGTCAGCGACCACAACTTGCCTGCCTTGCGCAGAGCGACTTTTTCTTCATAGCTCAATTCGGCCGGTCGTTTCTCTTCCTGAATGTCTAGCTGCAGGTCGGGCGTTATGCCGGCCCCGTCGACCATTCGAATGCTGATGCACTCGGCTGGGGGCTTGTTGAGCTCGCGGAGGTACCGGCCGTCGGCGCTATACAGGTAATACCGGAAGTTACGAAACTCTACGATGTCGCTGTACCCGGCCTCGAATGGTAACCTATGTTCTGCCACGATGAAACTTCCGTCCGCAAGCGGCGTGACTTTGCCGCCCCACGCTTCCACGCGGCGGATGGTGCGTCCTGCATAATCCCTGAGGAAGCCCTCGGTCAAGGTCCGGTGGCTATAGGGCAGGAGCCCTAATCCCCCGCCGGCGGAAGATAATTCTTGTGACAAGAATGGAGCGCGCGATGGAGTAATCTCAGGTTGGCCATCCTTGACCGTCACCACCGCCTCAAGATACACGAAGCGCCCTTCATCGTCGCGACCAAGAAAGGTCTTGATTGGCCAGCGCGAATACTTCGTCGGCGAGGTCAGGGAGAAGACGACCTCGGGTGGTTTCCAGGAGGCGGCAACCTGGTCCGATAACACACCGGCCATTCCTAAGACGGCAGGGAGCATGAGGGCTTTCATGGCCCTTCTCCTGACAGCCTTCAACACCCGTTCCTTCTTCAGGAACATGGGGTCACATCTTGCAATTTAGCACCTCATCTCAGCTCGCGCGGCGCGGACAAGCCGGCCGGCGGTGGCGTAGTGCACGCCCAGGTAATCCGCGATGGCCTTGAGGGTGTAGCCGTGCGTGACGTGTGCCTCCCATGTCGCGGCGGCCAGCGAGGCCCGGTCGCCACCCACCCTTCTCCCCAGGATCGCCGCCAGCGAGGGCCGGGCCACGTGCCTCTGCATCCGCGTATGTTCC
>JAKAJA010000205.1 GCA_021814085.1 Acidobacteriota bacterium
TTCCTCTGGGTGCTCCTCATGTTGGGGTACATTCGCACCGTAGAACCGACCGCGATTCCCCCTCCCGAAGCCGGGGAACTGCCGGAAATGGAGATCACCGGCGAGGACCTGCAGGACCTCCTCTGAGCCCTTCCCGCCGTCGTTCGCTGGCCCTTACCCCTTGACCCGGCGGCCCCTTCGGTGTAGCTTAATCGGGCGGAAGCGGCCCCTTCGGCCACCGCCGTACGGTGAGCGTAGCTCAGCTGGTAGAGCCCCGGACTGTGGCTCCGGTTGTCGCGGGTTCAACCCCCGTCGCTCACCCCAATTTCGTGCGCTCGTAGCTCAGTTGGATAGAGCGTTGGCCTCCGGAGCCAAAGGTCGTGGGTTCGAATCCCGCCGAGCGCACCACTTAACCCCATTATTTATCAGATCATTATGCTGATTCGGCTGGGAGACACCCTCTCCGGCTGGGGGACGATCGCAAGTTTTTCGCAAGTTGGTTTGCAGGATGGCCACGGCGGCCCTGAGGTGGGACGGGGCAAGGTGGGCATAACGGAGGGTCATCTCGAAATCCCGATGCCCGAGCAGATCCCGAAGCACGGCTAGGTCTACCCCGGCCATGACCAGACGGGAAGCGAAGGTGTGGCGAAGATCGTGAAACCGGAAGTCCTCCAGCCCGGACTGCTCGATGGCGGCCTGCCAGTGGCGCCTGAAGTTCTCGTTGAGGTTCCCCGCCGAGTTGGCGAAGATCAAGGCCGACCGATCGAGCGGGGTGGGGAGGGCCGCCAGTATGTCCATTGCATCCGTGTTCAGCGGAACATAGCGGTCACGTCGCCCCTTGGCACGGGCGGCCGGAATGGTCGCGACCGCATTCCTGAGATCCACGTCCTGCCATCTGAGCCCGAGGATCTCGCCGCGCCTCATGCCGGTGTGAAGAGCGAAGGTCACTACCTGCCGAAGGTAAGGGCTGCAGGCTTCCATCAGTCGGGCTTCTTCCTCTTCGGTCAGATAGCGGACCCTCTTGGGGTCCTCACGAAAGAGCTTGACCTTGGCGGCGGGGTTTTGGGTGCACAGCCCCCAGTCCACGCAGAGGGTGAACATGCGCTTCAGGCGGGCCAAGGAAACATCCACGGTCCGCTTGGAAAGGTGTCGCACCTTTCCGGGACTCGACGCCTGACCAAGGAGGCGTGAGAGCTGGATACGGAACTGTGAGACCTGGACCGGGCTGGCATCGCGAAAGAGCTGCTCCATGGCCTCCCTGACCTCTGCACCTGAATGCTTGGAGAGCAGTTCAGCGAGGGCGCTGAGAACTTCCCGCCGGTTTTCGTACTTGAGCGTCTTGCCGGTCTTCTCCTTGTAACGCCTCCCCGCAAGCAGCATCAAGCCGCGCAGGGAGGGGCCGCGCCTATCCACGCCCTTCAGGCGGTCTAACCTGTACTTTTCGATATCCCCGGCCGTTATCGTGTCGAGCGTCTTGCCCTTGAAGTGCGGCGACTCCAGCCAGAGTGGCGCGTTCACCTGATCGTTCCTGTGGCTGGCTCTCCTCGTGTTGGCTTCGCTCCACTCCAGAAACCTCCTCACGGCTTCTTCAAAGGTCGTCTTGATCTCCTCCTTTCGATCTAGGTAGCGGCCTTCCCGTATTTGGGTATGGATCTTCTCCAGGTAGGCCCTGGCCTCTCCTTTTGTGGGCACGATGCGGCGGTGATAGTGTCCTTTGTACCACCACGAGAACTGCCACCGTCCGTCGGACAGCCTTTTCAGCCCTCTTTCCCGTCTTTGCTCCACCTGCACCTCCTTCTGTCGCCTGAGGGGCTTGCTCACAGTATGCCGCCGCTTGCGTGAGACGGCCAGCCGCGCTAGCGGCCCCATACGTTCTCTTGGTCTTCTTGGAGACCGTCTTCAATCGGGCGCCCATGATGAGTCCTCGGGTGAGGGTGGCGGGCTGCTGGTTGGCGAGGCGGGCCTGCTCCCGGAGATGGCCGTACTCCTCCTGCGTCAGGCGGACGTTCACCCGATACGGCCTGCGGCGAACCGCAGGGGCTGGATCGCGCGGGAGATCACTAGGAATGGCTGGTTCCTTCGTGCGGTGACTCCTTTCAAGACGGGGGGCCGGGGCAGAGCCCTGGCATGGGCCCGGAAGGGAGGGGGCAAGGCCCCCGCTCCGGGCGGCAACGGCGCGCCTCCTGGCGCCCGTTGCGGTGCTTGCGCTCCTTACTTCGACGCTCCCCCCGCCACGTTTTAGGTCCTTCGGTCCTCATCAAAGGCATGGTGTCCACCTAGGGCACAGCGGCACTGGGAGGCGGGGATGCGCCGGAGGATTCTGGCTCCCTCCCCCGGTTCAGCCGCCCGACCGCCCTCTCCCGGAACTCCCGCTGAACGCTTCGGACCTCCTCCCGGAGTGCGATCCTCGCATCCTGGGACAGTTCATCTCGGAGGCAGTGGAAGGCCCAGGCTCCTGAATTCTTCGGGTGGGACTCCTGCCGAAAGTGTTCCAAGGCCTTTCGAGCACCTGGAAGCGTGCAGCCGTGCTTCACGATGAGGCTCACTTGATCCAAGGTCAGCCCCGAGTCACCCGGCGAGGACCGCTGGTGCCGGTCCATGCGTTGCATGGGGAAGTGAGCCATGATGTAGCCGGCCACCTCGGTGCGTGAGAGCGTCAGTTCAACGCCGGCGGGTGAAGGCCTCAGCTCGACGCCCTGCGCGATGGCCTTCAACGAGCGCATTCCCGAATCTTTTTGGAGAGCTCCCTTCCGTCTATCCGAATCTCCCTTGGGTCGGACCGGTTCCCCGGGGGTTGTACGGGTTTCAGACGAGGGGATCGGCGCCGCCCGGGATTCGGGATTCGGAGATAGGGAATCGGGAATCAAGAAATCGGGATTCGGAGAGAGGGAATCAGGAATCAGGAATCCGGAATCAGCCGGGCCGGAACCGTGCGAGACGGGTGCCAGACCGGTGCTGGTTCCGGTCTCGTCCGGTGCCGGACCGGGGCGAGTCTGGTGCTGGTCCGGTGCCAGCACCGTACCAGTACCGTGCTGGTCTGGAGCGGTCCTATCCTGCACTAACTCTTCAGAGAGGCTTGACTCGGTTTCGACTGCTTCCGGAACCGAAGCGGCAGGCTGCTGGCTGGGTGGAGGGAGGGCGCTCTCCGGCTCCTTGATGTGGGGGTTCTGGTGCTTCTTCCAGGTCGTGACCTGCAGGACGCGAAGGCCGGCCACCTCGTAGCGCTGGATGAACTGACGCTTCGCCAGCTCCTCCAGGAGGGCATCCACCTCGCAGTCCTCGTACGGGAAGAGCTGGGCCTTGATCCTCCTCGGCCGGTCCTCCAGCCGTCCCTCCCGGTCGGCCAACGTCCAGAGACCGGCGAAGAGGAGGCGGCCCAAGGGCGGGACCTCGGCCAGCAGGTCGTTCGTGAAAAATCCTGGCTTCAGGTTGCGTGAGCGTGCCATGGACCTTCACTCCCTAGCGGGGGTCACTCGTGGACTTCGGACTCCTTCACGCTCTCCTCGGCGGTATTCGTGTACACCCGGGCCGCCAGGTAGGCCTTGAGGTCGCTGAGCCGATAGGCTACCCGCGCCTTTCGGCTCTCCCCGAGGCGCACGTAAGGGATGCAGCCTTTGCCACCCTTCAGCCGGCGCACCCTCAACGTCTGCGGCTTGCAGAGGAGCATCCGCGCGGCTTCCGCACTGGGTACGAGGATCTCGTCCTCGCGCCAGAGGTTGCCGCCGGGACTTCCCTTGGGGGTGTCCTCTTGCGGAGATTGCTTGGTTAGAACGGCACTCGCGGGGTTGTTCGACTTCGGCATGACCGAACCTCCTTCACTGTGACCTACCGTCTCTTGGAGGCACACTTCCACTGTGCACCGATCGACCGTTTCTTTCGGCTCGGAGTGGTCCTTAACTTCAGCTTGCTTCAAACAGGTGCTTAGTAGGGCTTACGTACCGGTTTCAGCGGATGGAGCCCTCCCTCTCATAGAGTGGACTCTCTCCTTCCACTCTGCTCCTCGCGTTCCGCGTTCCATCGAGATACCGTTACACTTCGAACTGGTGCAAGGCCAGGTTGAAAAGGCCTTCATGAATAGCCCGCAAGGCTTGGCAATTGCCTTCCAAAAAGAACACCCCTGCGGGCCTCTCCGCAGTCCAGCCGAGGCGGCCATGGGGATGGAGGCCATTCGCAATGATTGTAGGACTTCCATCATCAGTTGCATTCGCTCCATGGCGTCCCCGTCAAAGATCGCCTCCAGGACATACATACATTCTGACCGTTAATTTGTCAAGCAAATATCAGTCAATGAAATATTGCTCAATACAGCTATAGTGGAGTCCTTGTCATTGTTGTAGACCACAGTCGAATACTGTGAGACATTGGCGTCAGTAGCCAGGAGATGGGCGACGGGCCGAAGCCCGCTCCATCTCTGATACGAAAGCTGTTCAGCGTCCAGGGCGGGGCGACGATTCAGCGAAGGGCTGGGCGCTTCACTTGGCCCCTCCCGCTGCGGATGCACGGTCCCCATGAGGCGGCTGCCGAGGCGCTGCTGTGAGATCAGCCTGGGTTCGCTCGGTGCATGACCCGGAACAGAGCCCCGATCCTGACTAGCGGTGCGCAACAGGACTTGCCCAGGGCTCCGATTTGCGGAGTGGATAGGGGGGGGC
>JAKAJA010000206.1 GCA_021814085.1 Acidobacteriota bacterium
CGCAAACGGGCGGTCCCGCCTAAGGGCTGCCTTTAGTCCTTCTGCAAGGGGCCGTGACAGGCTCGCCATGGCAAGGTCCCTGCGGGAGTGGGAGGCGGATAGCCGGGAGAGGGGCAACGCATCTCCCGCGCCGGCGCAATGGAAGGCTCGGGCACCCAGGGCCACAGTGCGGCCCTGGGCCTCAGAAGGGATGGTCTACGTCGGAGAGAACGGCGGCAGGGACCACCAAAAGAGCCGATATGTGAATAATGGCCAGAAGGCCAAGAGCGAGCGCAATAGAGAGAATATGCACGGTGGCGAGAGAAGCGATTGTGCCGCCCGCAAGGCCCAGCACGAGCAGTACGAATCGCCACAGACGGTGCTGTCTTCGGAGATAGGCAATTTTCTCGGGTTCCGTCATGGGGGGAAGCCAGAACACTCTGAGCAGGAGACCAGCGACCAGCAGGTGACAATGGAGGTGAAAGCGAGCAAAGTGGGAAAAAGTGCTGCGGTCTCGAACCGTTGTCGTGCTGGGAATGGCACTGCCATTCTCCTTGGCCACCGTAATCCTCCGTGTGATTGCGACTAGCGTAGGCCGGCCTCGGAGAGGCCGGTGAGTGCCGTGATCTCCTCCGTGGACAGAGTCCACATGGTCTTGTGGGTGCCGTCCACTTCGCATTGGAGGAGGCGCACGAGTTCCTCGCGATGGAACTGGGGGGCAGTAAGCTGGCTCTCGGGAAGCTGGGAGAGGCAGTAGTGGACCCTGAAGCGGCCCCGGAAGCCCGCCGGCAGGACAGTGGCCGGGAGGCCGCTCTGTGACGCCGGGCGGGTGTCGGAGAAAAAGACACTGATCCACGTATGTCCGTGGAACGAAGGGAGGCGGTCCAGGTCGTTGGGGTTGAGAACCCAAGTGGACCGGGGCCGAACGATGATGCCTTGGCGGCTGGTGGCGATCCACTGTGCCCAGGTGCTCATGATCTGGTCGGCTGGGAGGCCTGGCACGCGTGGCCGCGAGGAGAAGGCCAGCAGGGAGAGCGGCTCCTCGGAGAGGTTTTCGACCATGAGGAGGTCGAAGATCCCCTCCTTCCCGTCCGGCAGGGCCAGGTGCACCGGGTGCGCCTGATTGTTCGTCGTGAACTCCACGGAAAACCATTGCCTTGTGTAGTCCGCCTTCGGCGGGGCCAGGAGGACCCAAAGGCCCCACGCCAAGCCTGCCAGAAGGAGGAGAAGCCCCCCGGCAACGGCGGCGCGCGGCCGGGGGGTATGCCATTTTGAAAACCAGGACAAGATTCCTCCAGTGAAGCCCCCCGATAACCTCCTCGGAGTGACTGCTTCCCTCCGGTGTCCCTCTCTGCCTCCCGACCGCCTCGTTCTCTGCCGGTCACTCATTGGGAGCCTTCCGGTAGGCGTCCATGGGGATGTCGCGGGAGAGCCAGACCTTGAGGCGGTGGCCCTCGTCCACGGTGATGGTGGGAACGGCATTGAGAAAGGGCGAAAGGAGCTGTTCGGATGTCTTGCTCATGCTGTTGTTCGCCTGAATCCTCATCAGGTCCGTCCCGTCGTAGGCGCCGCCCGTGCCGGCGCCGCCCTGGACCTGCGAGGCATTCCAGCCCGTGAGAAGCCCCACGAGGCCTGCGGTAAATAAAATCCTTGCCGTATGCCGGTTCACGTGGTCCTGGAGGCCGAAGATGCCAAGGCCTTCGAGGGCTTGTTCGTCGGGTTTGACCGTGAAGGTCGTGCCGTTGGGAAACTGGAAGGTGTCGAAGGTGATGGCCAGACGGGAGGCCGTCTGGACCTTCACCGCCTCGGCCTTTCCTAGAATGCGCGTGCCCGCCGGAACGAGGAGCTTCTGGGTGAGCGGGTCGTAATAGGGCCGGTCCACCATGGCCATCACCGGCGCCGTATAGTTATCCGAAACGAGCTTGTTGACCAGCACCGCGTCCAGGAGCGTGCCCATCTTCAGGAGGAATGGCTTGGGGCTGACCGAAGGCTTGGTTTCGGTGACTTCCGAGAGGGACGGATTCTTGGCTGGCCTGGAAGAACCGGAAGACGCGCCCCCGGAAGTGTCTATTGGCTCCCCCCTCTCATCCTGCGTCCCCGCGTCGCCTTTCTTGACGAAGGCCACGGCGAGCGCCCGCTGTTCCTGGGCTTTGGGTGCCACCCGCAGGTCCGCAAGGTTCTGCTGGGCCTGAACGACCGCCGTGCGGGCCTGCAGGACCTTCAAGTCCTTGGTCAGCCTCTCCAGCTCGAGGTCCTGGTCCGATGGCCCGAGCCCCTGGCTGCCCTTAGCTTGGCTTCCGATGGCCACCAGGGGCAGGAGTTCCGAGGGGTTCTTTGCCTCGGCATGGTTGATGGTGACGGGCTGGGGAAGGCTCCTGGCGGCCTGCCGGCGCTTGCGCGAAGCCAGGTTGGCCACAATGACCAGGATGAGGATGGCGCCCCCGGCCACGACAAGGAGGATCAGCTTCTTTCGCTTCTCCGGGTCCATCGCCGCGGGCGCCGCGGGAGCCGGGGCGGCCTGGGTTTCGGGGTGTTCGCTGGCCGTGTCCGTCATGTCAGGCCCCCTTGCGCGAGATGGTTACTTCCTCGTCGCGGAGCTTCAGGACGAAGCGCTGGTGGGGTTCCAGGAGCTTCTGGACGCGGTAGAAGTTCCCATCGGTCACGTTGAAGTTGATGGCTTCGCGGACCCATTTGAAGCCCTGCTTCGCCTCCAGGAAGACGATGGGTTTCTCGTCGCCCTTCACGCGGAAATAGGTGAAGGTGCCGTCGTTGAAGACGCCCTCGATCTTGAATCTCCGGCCTTCCGCGATGGCGTAATCGAAGAAGGTCTTGCCCGCGTAGTCGCGGACCCACTGGAGCTGGGCCTGGCTCATGGCCTCCTCGAGCTTCTTGTCGTACTCGGTGGCGAGCTGCTTCTTCGCCTCGGCCACGCGCTGGTCCACGAGGCTCCCCACGTTGGCCTGGTAGCCGCCCCCGCCCTTGACCTGGAAGACGTCCGTGTAGCTCCCGCTGGGGTTGCTGTAAAGCCGGAAGTTGTACATCCGGCCGTCGGTGGTGAGGACGTGGAGGTTGGTGGAGAGGCTTCCGGCCAGGGGCTTGACGGAAACGTAGTTGGACTCGCCTTCGAGCGTCCAGCCCTGCAAGTCCCCGCACCACGCCTTGAGCACGACGCTGGGCACCTGGATGAGCGTGGCATGGTTCACGAGGGTCTGGATGGGGTAGACGCGGGCGGCGTTGGGGTCGTCCTGAACCGACTCCACGCCCGGCCCTCCTGGGAAGATGCCGCGCCTCTCCTCGGCCGTGGGCTTGGGCGCCCGCCCGGCCTGCGGCTCCGTCGTGAGGTCCCTCACGGCGGTGCGGTTCCATTCCTGGATGGTCATGCCCTCGGGCGGCCCGGGCGGGTCGTCCACCTGGGCTGCCTGCCTGACGGGTGCGGACTGAGGGGCACTGGCGGGCACTTGCGAGAAGTAGAGTTGACTAACTGCCAGTAGAATAAAGACAAACGCAAAAATCCGGCTGGGGCGCATTTTGGCTCCTGATTTTGGGGTGAACATCCTGCACGTCCTTTCTGGCCGGGCTCTGCCGGCGGGTTGGGGGTCAGTGGATGGTGGTGTTGATGCGGACTCCGGTGACGAGAAGGCCGAAGGGGTTGACGAAGCTCCTCGTCGCCGGCTTGAGGGAGAGGAGCGCGTACCAGGCGCGGGGCTCGCTGGTGGCGAAGTTGGTGAGGGTGTACTCGACGCGGATCTCCCAGGGGCTCGTGCGGAGGATCTGCACGGCGTTCGTGCGGCACTGGAGGACGGTGCCCGCATCGCGCAGCTTCTTGATCTCCGGGTCGGCCTGGAAGTAGGTCAGCAGCTGGCGGGCGCAGGCCTCGTCGGTGCACTGGAGCGCGAGGCCCAGGTCGCGGTTGAGCGTGTGCGGGTCGAAGGAGGCGATCTTGGCGATGTAGTCCGCCGCGAAGACCTTGGCCTCCAGCTCCGTGGGCGGGTCGTCCGCAAGGGTCAAGTCCACGGGCTCGGCCTTGCCCGCCTGATCCACGCGGATGACAAGCGGTTTCCAGGCGGCCATCTGGGCTCGGGTTCCGTGGAGGTTGTAGACCAAGAGCGCCACGGCGGCCACCAGGACGAGGTTGGCGAAGGCCGAGACCCGAAGGGCCAGAACCGATGAACCGTAAAAGACCTTAAAGCGCTGAAGCGGTTCGTGCGATGCGTTCATTCCGATTCCTTTCTAGCCTTCCCGCTTTGGGGCCAGGGCGCTGCTGCCTGCCTTGCCTATGCCACCGCCTGCCGCGGCTCCCGCCGTGGCTCCTGCGGGGCCGCCGATGGCACTGCCTACCGCCAATCCACCGACAGCAAGCGCGGTCCCCGCCGCGGCCGCGGCCACGCCCGGCACCATGCTCCCGGAGCCGAGGACCGTCCCTGCTCCTCCCACAAGCCCGCGCGCGATGGGGAACGAGGCCCCGAAGCCGACGATGAGGAAGAAGAGGTAGCAGTCGGCCAACAGCGTGGCGTTGACCTGGCCCCAATCGGTGTTCATGTTGGCGGCCATGAAGGTGTCCACCATATAGATGAAAGCGTTGAGTACAAGCATCCAGACCTTTACCGTCAGATAGAACCGGACCCATCGCATCCAGA
>JAKAJA010000207.1 GCA_021814085.1 Acidobacteriota bacterium
TCAGGGCCGCCGACGAAGAGCAGCTGGTGAAGGCCGTAGGCAAGCGGGCGGCACGGCAAATCGGTGACTGGATCGCCCAACAGGGACAGTAAGCTCCGCCCCCGCCATCCCTCTCACTTTCTTAACTTTTCACTTTTCACTCCTCACGCCTGACACGAGATGAGAGACGCGAGACGCTAGGCGCGAGACGCCCAATTTGTCACAGCGAGGAGTGAAACAAGCCTGCCCCGAGGAGGAGCGTAGCGACGACGTTGGGGAAGCAGTCTCGCCGTGAACATCGGGATTGCCGCGTCGGCCTTCGGCCTCCTCGCAATGACAGATACCGGCCCTTGGCTCCAATCCCCTTGCGACTTCCTCCTCACTCCTCACTCCTCGCTCTCCTTCTGCTATCATTTCTCCATGCGCGCCTTCCTGGCCAAGCTCAAGAGGGGAACCGAGGAACTGAACTACGGCCGCGAGATCGTCGCCGCCATGGCGAACCGGCACGCGGCGACCCTGCCCGAGGGGCCGCTCGCGGTTCTGGACCTGGGGCTCGGCAGCGGCGCGGACCTGGAGAACGTGCGCGCGGCCCTGGCCCCACGGCGGCTAAGGCTCTTCGGGTTGGACAGCTACGAGCCCAACGTGCGCTCCGCCCGCGAACGGGGCGTGGCCGTGGCTTCGGTGAACATCGAGAAGGAAGCGCTGCCCTACGACGACGCTTCCATGGACCTGGTCCTGGCCAACCAGGTCCTCGAGCACACGAAGGAGATCTTTTGGATCGTGTCCGAGGTGGGCCGCGTCTTGAAGCCCGGCGGCGCATTCATCGTCGGGGTGCCCAACCTCGCCTCCCTGCACAGCAGGGTCATGCTCCTTCTCGGCATGCAGCCATCCCCCATCGACGTTCTCGGACCGCACGTTCGTGGCTTTACAAAGGGCGGCCTGACCAATTTCCTCACGGAAGGCGGTTTTTTCGAAGTCGCGGAAGTGAAGGGCGCCAACTTCTACCCCTTCCCGCCGGCCATCGCCAAGCTCAAAGCGCGCTTCGCCCCCACCTTCGCGGTGAGCCTCTTTCTCCGATGCCGCCGGACCGAGAAGGAGGGCCGTTTCATCCAGGTGCTCGACGAGCGGTTCTTCGAGACGCCGTTCTTTAGGGGAGTAGGTGATTAGGTGAGTAGGTGAGTAGGAAAAGGCAAGACCCGCGCCCATCTTATTCCGGCACGGATTACCACTCCAACATTTTCTAATTTAGCGCTTCCCAGAAGCCTTCTTCCTGGTGCCTGCTTTTCGCTCGCTGGCCGCTTCCAGCTTGCCGAGGCGGTCCTCGATGGATCGCTTCTCCTCGCGCAGCTTCTCGATGTCCGACCGGAGGGCGACGAGTTCCTCGCCCTTCGACTTGCCTTCCCGGAGGGCGCGGGCGATATCGCGGCTGTTGGCGCGGAGGCGGCCGTCGCTCTCGCGGAACCGCAGGGCCTCCACCGCCCCCGCCGCGGCGGGTTCATCCAGGATCTCGATGGACATGAGGGCGCCGAACTTGGCGAAGAAGTTGGGGTCCTTCAGGAACCGCTCGAGCTCTTCTCGGATCTCGGTGCGGTAGGGGTCTCTCCCTTTAGCGAGGGCGGCCATGGCACGCATGGCGGCCATGCGCCCCTGGGGGTGGCCGCCCGGGGCGGCGCAGGCTCTGAGGATGGGCCAGGCGCGGTCGTCACGCAGGCGGGCGAGGCCTGAACATGCGCAGGTGCGGACGATGTCGCGGTGGCTCGGCCTCCCCGCCGCATCCTTGAGAATATCGAAGGCCAAGGGCTGCTTGGTGGCGCCGAGCGCGAGACAGGCCTCGCCCTCCACGTAATAGGAAGGATCGCCCTTGGCGATGCGGGCGAGGGCCTTGGCGGCGATCTCGTCCTGGAAGCGCCCGAGTGCCGAAACCACGGCGCGCCGGACCTTATGGTCTGGAGTCTTCAAGCCCGACACGAGCAGGTCCCGCGCGTGGAGCGATCCGTTTTCTCCCAGGGCGGCGGCCATCTCCACGCGTGCTCCCCAGAAGGGGTCTTTGAGGAGGGCCTTGCCCACCGAGTCGAGGGCATCGCGGCTGCCATCCCTGCACAGCATCCGCGCCGCCTCCACCCGCCCGAACCAATCGGGGTCCTTCCGAAGGCGCGCCTTGAGCATCTCGGCGGGCTGTTTGAACGCGAGCTTCTTTAGGAGGTGGCAGCCGGGGTCGAAGGAGACGAAGTCGGGTTTGGCCTCGATGTGGAAGGTGAACGCCTGGTGGGCCTCCTTCACCTCCACCGTCTGCTCGTGCGGCTTGCGGCCGTGAAACTTGATGGTCACGGGCATGCGGAAGAGTCCGGTCTGTTTCTCCACCTTCTGCTTCTGATCTACCGTAAGCGTGGCCGTCTTCTTCTCGTCGTCCCACGCGTAGGCCACCTCGTACTCGGGGAAGCCGGCGCCGAAGACCCACTGGTCGAAGAACCACTCCACGTTCATCCCGGTGACCCGGGTGATGACCCCGATGAGGTCCTCCGTCTGCACCGTCTGCCCGCGGAACGCCGTGAGGTATTCGCGGATGGAGGCCCAGAACGGCTCTTCACCCAGAACCCGCCGGAGCATGTGAAGGACGAGGGCCCCCTTCTCGTAGATGTGCTGGTCGAAGAGCTCCATGGGGAGGGTGTAGGCCTTGGTCACGATGGGGCGGCGCTCCGAGCGGTCGCGGTCCAGGTAGGCCTGCATCTGGAGGAGGCGGTGCTGGTGGGCGTCCTCGTCCCCGCGCCAGTGCTCGCGGTAGACCACCTCGCTGTAGGTGGCGAATCCCTCGTTGAGCCAGGCGTGCGACCAGTCCTTGCACGTGAGCAGGTCGCCGAACCACTGGTGCGCGAGCTCGTGGCTGATGAGATCCTGGGGCTCGTAGTCCAGGGCCGCCCGCTCGTCGAGGAGGCAGCGGTCGATGAGGGTCGTGGCGGAGATGTTCTCCATGCCGCCGAAGATGAAATCTTCGACCACCACCTGGCTGTACTTTTCGTAGGGGTAGTCCACGCCGAAGGTCTTAGAGAAGTGTTCGAGCATGTCGGGGGTCCGCGAGAAGCTGCGCCTCACCATCTCCGCCTGACCCGGCTTGACGTAGTACTCCACGGGGATCCCGTGCCACCGGTCCTCCACCTTCGCGAACTCGCCGCAGGCGATGGAGATGAGGTAGGTGACGTGGGGGACGGATTCGCGGTGGTGGAAGGTTCGGGTCCCGGCGCGGCGGTCACCCTTCACGGAGAGGAGCTTCCCGTTACCCACGACGGTCCACGCCTCGGGGACCGTGACGATGCTCTCGGACGTGGCTTTCTCGTTGGGATAGTCGAAGCACGGGAACCAGAAGCGGCTGTCCTCGTCTTGGCCCTGGCTCCAGACCTGAACTTGGGTACCGGGGCAGTCGGCGCTCGGCCCCGTGAAGTAGAGGCCCTTGCGCGGCGTGCCGTGGTAGGTGATGGCCACGTCCGTGCGATCGCATCGAGAAAGCGCTTTGGAGAAGAAGACGGTGAGCTTGGCCCCGTCGTGATCGAACTTCAGGGCACGGCCCGAACCGTCGGTGACGCCGTCCACCGTCAGTTCGCAGCAGTCGAGAACGAGGCGTCTGAGGCCGTCCTGGATGGGGGCTACGGTATGCGTAACTTTGCCTAGGACCGCTTTCTTGGGAAGGTCGAACCCGATTTCGATCCTGATGTGGATGACGTCCACGAGCTTGTCCGGGGCGTAGCTCTTTCCCTCGGGCGGGGCCGTGGCGATGGCGAAGGCCCGTTCGAGACCCGCTTCTCCAAAGTACGTGCCCGCGAAACAGGCACCTTTGCGCCGGATGGACATGGCCGTCTCCTTTTTACCTCAGGGATGGACCAGCGCTGACCGGCAGGCGGATGGGCCGCGTGCCGCGCGACGACGCCGAACTGGTTCTGGAGGGAAGCCCGGAGCGGAACTCCTACGTTGCACGCTTGAACCGCTTTACCCGGAGCCAGGCCCCCAGAAGCCCCAGGGCCAGGAAGCCCATGTCCCGCAAGAGCGCCAGCCCGATGTGGCCCTTCGCGTCCACGTGCCCGAAGCAGCCGCAGTCGATGTCCAGGCCCTTGAACCAGGCCCAGCCCAGGGCCCCCATGAACATGAAGATCAAAAAATTGACGAGGAGCAATCCTCCCTCGGCGGCGAAACCGGAGAGGAGGGCCAGGGCGCCCACGGCTTCGATCCAGGGCAGGGTGATGGCCATGATGTTGAGGAGCACGTCGGGGACCAAACCGTAATTTGAAATGTCGGCGGAGAAATCCGACGGGCTTAGGATTTTGGGAACCGCGGCCGCGAGGAAAATTCCCGCGAGGGTCCAGCGGGCCAGTCGTTCGAGCCAAACAACCCCCCTGCCTGCCACCTCAGCGCTCCGTGCCTGTCTTGAATGGCAGCTTGGCCTTTATCCATCCGGGCAGCCCGCCGGTGTCCACGGCCAGGTTCCTGAGGCCCTTCTCCTGGAGCTTCTTGGCCAGTTCCTCGGAAGTGCCGCAGGAGCCTCCGCTGCAGTAAACGATGATGAGCTGGGCCTTCTGGAGCTCTGGCTGAAGGGACGGGAACGCTTGGTCGAACTTGTCCAGCGGTAGGCTGGCGGCGCCAGTGATA
>JAKAJA010000208.1 GCA_021814085.1 Acidobacteriota bacterium
CTTGTCGCTGGACAATCTGCCGCTGAGGGGGAGAGGGTTGGATGCGTGATTGGAGTGGAAGACCGTATCTTCTAAGGCGAGATCTCCGATGAGCATCTCCATCTCGCGAAGGATCCCCCCGTCGTCCGGTGGATCGAACCCGCCCGCGCTCATCTGCCTGTAGAGAGGGGCTTCGGGAACGGGATACCAGGTGAGGGCCGAAAGGAAATTCGGCTGAATGGCGTTCGCCGCCCTTGCCGTGGCCCTGGCGTGCTCCTCGGAGCCATCCGCTCCGCCCAATCCGAGCAACACCATGATGGAGGATTTCATGCCTGCGGCCTGGCCCGCGAGGACCGCTTCCACCGCCTCGGCCGCCGTGGCTCCCTTCCCGACTCGGGCGAGCACCACGTCGCTTCCCGATTCCAGCCCCAGGTAGAAGAGCTTGAGCCCCTTCGCGCGAAGGGCCCGCAGTTCCGCGGGGCTTTTGGCCAAGAGGTTCATGGGGGTGGCGTAGAGGCTCACCCTCCGGAGATGGGTGAAGGCGATGTGGAGGGCGTCCAGGATGGCCAGGAGGAAGTCGGCCGGTGCGGCGAGGGCGTCCCCGTCGCCAAGAAAGACGCGACAAGTCTCGGGCCATCGGGCGGAGGCATCGGAGATCTCATCCAAGACTTCTTGGAGGGGGCGCACCCGGAACCGCTTGTTGCGATACATGGCGCAGAAGGTGCAGGTGTTATGCGAACAGCCGACGGTCACCTGGAAAATGAGGCTTTCCGCTTCCGAGGGGGGCCTGAAGACCGGTTCGAAATAGCGCATCGTCCCTCGACTCAAAGCCTGATTTTATGCAACTTTTTCGCCCCCGTCAAAGAGCACCGTTAACCTCTTATCCGGAACGCCTCCGCTGCGTTTCTTGCATTGATAGAAGGAGTTGGCGCCATTTCCCTGGTTCCAGCCTCTCGCTGCGCGCTCACCCGGGCTGTCGGACGTCGGGGGCCCTCACGTAGAGCGGAGTCAGGATGCCGGGCGATCGACCTTCGCCCAACGCCCGTCTGGCGACACGGGCCGCCGAAACGGCGATGTTGGGAATGCCCGGGGACAAAATGCATCCCTCTGGCCATCCCGCTACTAGAGTCACGCCATCCCCGACGGCCCAGGTCGGACCGGGCATTCTCGCCAGCACTTCCTCCGGGCCGATGGCCACGGGCTCGCTCGCCGATAGGACCGCATCACCTTCCCGCACGAAAGAACCGGCATAGACCTGCTTCCTCCGCGCATCCAACAAGGCGACGCCGGTCCCCTCCCCCGTCGCGGCCTCCGCCAGGGCCGCGAGGCTGTCAAGCCCGAAGGCCGGAACGCCAAGACCCTTGGACAACCCCTCCGCCGCGGCGAGCCCCACGCGCAGCCCCGTGAAGGAGCCCGGGCCGATCACGACCCCGATGGCGCAGAGATCCTCTCTCGGCCTGCCCGCCGAACGGAACAGGGCATCCAATGCGGGCAAGACCCGGGTGGTGTGGGTCACGACCTCCTCCTGCGAGCTGGCCAACAGGCGTCCCTGAGCGTCCAGGAGGGCGAGGTTGAGCCATCTCGTGCAGGTATCCAGGCCGAGGATCAAATCCCTACTCATACCGACTTGCCTTCAACGATGGCGTGAATCCTTTTTCCTGCAGGCCGGCCACACATCCCGGCCGCGGCGAGGATTGGCATCCTCGCCTACGGGAGGCAAACGACGGACGGCAAGTTGATATCAATGGTTCTCCTGGCGCTCTTGCCCGCTAAAACAAAGCGGGGCCTGCGGTGCAGGCCCCACCAATTAGACTCTCGACACGAGGACGACTAGTTGAACATGGCGGCGATCTTGGAAACCCCCGGCATTTCCCACTTGACGCCGCCGAAGGCCTTGATCCACCCCATGATGGAACCGCCCCACGCCACGACCATCACGCACACCCACAGCAGGCAGCTGAGGATCCAGCCGATGACGGGGATAAAGGCGAGGATGATCTGGCCGAACACCATGACCACGCAAAGGATGCAGACGGTGATGGCCAGGGCCAAGCCCTGCCTGGCGTGCCAGTAGACGTATTCCTTCTGCGGATCGGAACGCTTGTCTTTGAACATGAAGAACGGGATCAGGGCGAGGATTCCGAAATAGGCCAGGAACAGGTGGATCTTATCTTCGTCATTAAATGGCTTGCCTGCGGCAACGGCTTCATTCTCTCCCATGTTCACCTCCAAGTCGGCCATAGCATGACACGGTTCCCGCGCGGGCGCAACGGGTAGATGGCGCGTCTCGAATGACGGCCTTCACACCTCCTGGAACATGAAGGGGCGGAGGCAGTCCAGGCGCGTGTCGTAGTCCTCGGGGTGGATGAGCCATGTGGCCGCGGCAACGCTGGACAGGAGTGAGTTTCCGTCCTGCGGGGTGTAGCAGAACCCCGTCACCTGATTCCCCTTGATGTGGAGGGTTTTCACGGGAAGCACCGTCTCGTTGAGCAGGCGGCCGTAATGGCCGTGGTCACGCCCGAAGGAGAACACGGCGTTGGCGGACTTCTTGTACGTCACGGCCACGCGCCTGTTGGCTTCCACGGCGGCCATGAGGCCCTCCATGGTGGGGGCCTTGCGAAGCCTCAGCTGGAACCAGATGGCGTGCATGTACTGGGTGTTCAGCTTGATGGCGGACGAGAAAAGGTCCAGGTCCAGGCCCATGGTCTGGAAGAGGTGCCAGGCGTCGCGGGCGTGGTGGGTGCCGAAATCGGCGTCTTCATGCTTGCCCGCCTGCGGCGCCGGGATGTAGGAGGAATCCTGGCTGATGTCGTTGGCCCGGCGCATGCACAGGAACCGCCCCTCCACGAGGTTCTGGAGGTCCGCGCCGTTCTCCAAGCCCAGCGTGTTCACAACCACGGCGATATTGTGGGTGTTGCAGGAGACGACTTGGATGAACTTGTCTTCTCCCGCCATGAGGGCTCGGTCGTTCACTCCGCGGGCGTACATCTTCCCGAAGCCGAACTCGCTCCCCTGGGCCAGAAACCCCTTGACCCTGTCCTGGACGGGAAGGTAATGCTTCTTCTTGTTGTCGTTGCCCACGGGGGTGCAGTCGATGACCACCGTGGCTCGCTCGAGCGCCTCCTGGCTGTCCAGAGAGGGGTTGACCCCGAGCTTCACGAACCCGTCCCAGCCGTCCGGGTCCGCGGCCAACCGTGCCCCGCCCTCGATGAGCGCATTGACTTTGGAGCGGTCCTCGAGGATGGGGCTGCGCTTGTGGAAGGTCACCTCGTCGAACCCGAGGGACTCCCTCATATGGCATAGCAATCCGATGAGGGGCTCGCCGATGGTTCCCGTTCCCACGACGTGAACGATGTTCCTGCTCATGGCTTCTCCGGTGGTTGGCGGAGATCTCGCGAACGCCCGCCTCCCCAGGCGTGTCATCGGGCCATTGGCTCTTTCTTTACCTTCCCCGGCTCTCCGACTCTCCGGCTCGCCGGTTCTATCCCTACGTCCCTTCCTGCCAGGAAGCGAGGTACTTCACCTGCTCCGGGGTCAGGACGTCCATGGCGTAGCCCATGGTCTCCAGCTTGATACGCGCGATTTCCATGTCGATTTCCTCAGGGATCACGTGGACGCCCTTGGAAAGGCCCGCCTTGTGCTTGAGGATCCACTCTGCGGAGAGGGCCTGGTTGGCGAAGGACATGTCCATGACCATGGCGGGATGGCCCTCGGCCGCAGACAGGTTCACGAGGCGGCCGTCGGCGAGGACGTAGATCTTGCGCCCGCTGGACAGCCCGAACTCCTCTACCATGTCCCTCACGATCTGGCGGGAGGTACACTTCTCGTAGAGCCCGCCGTCCAGCTCGAGCTCCACGTTGAAGTGGCCGCTGTTGCAGACGATGGCGCCGTCCTTCATGGCGAGGAAGTGCTCCATGCGGATGACGTGCTTGTTCCCCGTGACGGTGATGAAGAGGTCGCCCACCGGGGCCGCTTGGGCCATGGGCATGACCCGGAAGCCGTCCATGACCGCCTCGATGGCCTTCACCGGATCCACCTCGGTGACGATGACGTGGGCTCCCATACCTTGGGCCCGCATGGCGACGCCCTTGCCGCACCAGCCGTAGCCGGCGATGACCACGGTGGAGCCCGCCAGCAGCATGTTCGTGGCCCTGATGACGCCGTCCAGGGTGGACTGCCCGGTCCCGTACCGGTTGTCGAAGAAGTGCTTCGTCATGGCGTCGTTCACGGCGATGATGGGATAGTCCAGTACGCCGTGCTTGGCCATGCTGCGAAGGCGGATGACACCCGTGGTGGTCTCTTCCGTCCCCGCGACCACGTCCTTCAGAGCCTCCTTGCGGTCGCTGTGGGCGAGGGAGACGAGGTCCGCACCGTCGTCCATGGTGATGGTCGGTTTCGAATCGAGGACCGCGTTGAGGTGCTTGTAGTAGGTGGCGTTGTCCTCCCCCTTGATGGCGAAGGTGGACACGCCGAAGTCTTCGGCGAGGCTGGCCGCCACGTCGTCCTGGGTGGAGAGGGGGTTGCTGGCGCAGAGGGACACGGAGGCCCCGCCCGCCACGAGCGTTCGCATGAGGTTGGCCGTCTCGGTGGTCACG
>JAKAJA010000209.1 GCA_021814085.1 Acidobacteriota bacterium
CTCCAAGGTCTACCGTTCCTATGCCTCCGTCCCCGCCCCCTATTCGGGCGTGGTCACCGCGCGCCTCGCCGAGCCAGGGGACTTGGCCGCTCCAGGAAAGCCCCTCTATGCCCTCCAGATTCCCGGACCCGTCAAGCTCCTTTCCAAGCTGGCCCAGGACCAGCTCGGACGGCTCAAGGCGGGGGATGCGGTGACCTTTCAGAGCGGCGGCCAGGTTTTCCAGGCCAAAACCAGCAGAATCTATCCCGCCCTCGATGCGTCACACCTGGGATCGGTGGAAACGCGCCTCCAGGAGTCTCCCTTCGGCCTGCCCACCAGCGCCACCGTGGCGGCCCGCTACGCGGCGGCGCCCGTCCAGGGCCTCCTGGTGCCCAACGACGCCCTGCTCCAGGGTCTGGAAAAGACGCTGGTCGTGAAGGTGGAGGGTGGCAAGACCCGGCCCGTTCCCGTGACGGTCCTCGGCCGCGGTGAACGTGAATCGGCCGTGGCGGCGGACAGCGGCCTGAAGGCGGGCGACGTTCTGGCCGTGGGCCTGCCCAGCGAACTCATGGCCCTCACGGCTGGGACCCCCGTGGTTCCTCGGACGGGAGGGCAGCCATGAACTTCGTCGCCGCCTACGTGAAGAAACCGCACCTTCTCCTCTCCATCGTGCTCCTGTTGGCGGTGGTGGGGGTCGTGGGCTTCTTCAAGATGCCCGTCAACCTCTTTCCCGACAGCGAGCGTCCCCAGATCGCCGTGGTCACCGTGTGGCCTGGCGCCTCCGCGGGAGATGTGTCTGGCGACGTGAGCCGGGTCATCGAGAAGGAGCTCAAGACCGTCGAACTCGTCCGGCGGGTCACCTCCACCTCCAACGATGAGGTCTCCGTGGTCACCGCGGAGTTCGAGTACAAAAAGGGACTGGATTCGGCGGCCACGGATGTCTCCAACTCTCTCAACAAGATCCGGCCGCTCCTTCCGCCCGACATCCGTCCCTATCAGGTCTACAAGGTCTCTTCGGCCACGCCCGCCGTGCTCACCCTCGCCGTCACACCGAAGGAGGGATCGCACCTGGACTTGGCCCAGGTCCGGAGGCTCGCCGAGAACCCCATCAAGGAAGCCCTGCTGCGCCTGCCCCACGTGGAGAACGTGGAGGTCTTCGGAGGGTACCAGAGCGTCGTTCAGGTGGACCTGGATCCCGACAAGCTCCAGACCTTCCGGCTCACCCCCGGCCAAGTGGTGGAGGCGCTCAACACGTGGAACCGCAACACGCCGGAGGGCCTCGTGCTCTCGCAGGGCAAGCAGATCCTATTGAAGAGCCAGGGTGAATTCACGCGGCCCGAGGAGGTGGGCGCCATCGTGGTGAGCGCGGCGCCCGGCCCGCCCGTCTACCTGCGTGACGTTGCAATCGTCCACGCGGGCATCCAGGAAAGGCTCTCGGCATTCCACGGGAACGGCAAGCGCGCCATCGGGATCAACATCCAGCGGGCCCTCTCCGGGTTCGCCCTTCCCACGATCCAGTCGGTCCTCGGCGCTCTTCCAACGCTGGAAAGGCAGTACCCGGGGCTGAGCTTCACCGTCGCCGACACCCAGGGCGAGCTCATTCAATCGAGTGTTTCCAACATGGTGGACGCTCTCCGCGACGCCATCATCATGACCGTCATCATCATCTTCCTGTTCCTGGCGGACCTCCGCGGCATGCTGCTCGCGGGTATTTCCATCCCCTTCACCTACCTCATCACCTTCGCCTTCATGTGGCTCTTCGGCTTCCAGTTCGACATGGTGACGCTCACGGGGGTCATCCTGGGCGTGGGCATGCTTCTGGACGACGCCATCGTCGTCCTTGAGAACATCGAGCGGCACTACCACAAGATGGGCCAGAAGCTGGAGGACGCCGTCGTCGGGGGGACCCAGGAGGTGATGGTCGCCATCCTTTCGGGGACCTACGCAACGGTCGTGGTCCTCGTCCCCATCATCTGGATCGGTGGCTTCGTCCAGACGGTCCTGCGGCCCTTGAGCCTCACCCTCTCCATCGCCCTCATCGCCTCCTATCTGGTCTCGGTCACGATCCTGCCCATCATGGCCCCCTTCATTCTGCGCCTGGGCGGCAAGATGGAGAGGACGCGCTGGGAACTGGCCCTGGACCACTTTGTTCAGAACAAGGTGCTCCATCCCATCCAGGAGTTTTTCGTGGGGGCCGTGGGCCTCGCCCTGCGCCACAAGGTGTTCTTCATCATGCCGGCGGTGATGCTCCTGGTCTTCTCGGGTCGCGTGGTGATCCCCCTCATCGGGCGAGACCTCATGCCGCCCATGGACACGGGCATCTTCCGGGTCACTTTCGAGAGCTATCCCAACACCTCCTTGGCCGACACCGAAGCGCTGCTCACCGAGGCCGAGAAGGCGATCGGGCAACAGCCAGGGGTGACGATGGTCTCCTCCACCCTGGGCTCCGAACCGGGCATCCTCTCCTTCGGTTCGGGACGAAATCCCCAACAGGCCTTCATCACCGTGCACATCGTGAACCGCTTCCAGCGCAAAGAGACCATGTGGGCCATCGAGGGCAAGGTGCTCGGCGAGCTCCAGAAAATCCCAGGATTGCGCTTTCCCGCCGTCTTCGACTACGGCGCCACCCCGCTTTCCACGATTCGTTCCACCGTGGACCTGATGATTACGGGACCCGACGCGGCCGTGCTGGACTCCCTCCGCCAGGACGTGCAGAAGCGGCTGACCACGGTGGGTGGCCTGACCTCGGTCGCGCCCACATGGACGCTGGACCGCGTGGAGTACCGATTTCTACCGGACCCCGAACGGCTCTCCCTCTACGGGGTGAATGCCGCCGCGGTCTCGGCCCAGGTGGCCGCTCAGGTCAAGGGCTTCCCCGCCAGTCTCTTCCGGGTTCCCGGCCAGGACTCCTTCCCCGTCTGGGTGCAGGCCGAGGCCGCCCGGCGCGACAGCTCGAACCGCCTGGAAAGCCTTCCCGTCCTTACCCCCCGAGGGCCAGTTCCCCTATCCAGCTTGGGGACCATCGAAACGGCGACGGTGCCCACCCTTTACACGCGCCAGAATCTGGCCGCTACCGTGGACCTCTTGGGCTACCGGAACGTCCAGGCCGTGACGCACATCAACTCCAACGTGGACAAGGCCCTTGCCGGACTGAAACTCCCGCCCGGATACACGATCACGGAAGAGGGCGAGCGCAAGACCATGGACGAAGCCTTTTCGGCCCTCATGGCGGCGCTGGTTCTCGGGCTCATCCTGCTCTACTTCTCTCTCATCCCCGCGTTCAAGTCGTTCCTGCACCCGCTCACCATCATGGTGGCCATCCCGCTGGGGATGATCGGGGCCATCTGGGCCATGCTCCTGACGGGCAAGCACCAGTGCATGCCCGCGTTCATGGGAATGATCCTGCTCGCCGGCATCGTGGTGAAGAACTCCATTTTGCTCATCGACTTCATCGAGGAGGCGCGGGCCAAGGGCGAGAGTCTCCACGAGGCTCTGGTGGGGTCGGTGCGGGTGAGAACCCGGCCCATCCTCATGACCGCCGTGGGCACGGCCGTGGGCATGCTCCCCATCGCCCTCCAGTGGGCCATCGGCCTCGAACGCCTCTCGCCCCTGGCCGTGGTGGCCATCGGCGGCCTCATGGTATCCACGTTCCTGACGCTGATTTACGTACCCGTATTCTACGATCTGTTTGACACTCTGAAAACATCCACCGCCCGCCTTTTCGGTGGCATGTTTCACCACACGACTCCCAAGGAGGAAAACGCCCATGAATAGCGGACCCATGCCGCCTACCGCAGACCAGGTCTTGGGAATGATGCGACAGAAGATGGGGGATGTCCTGCCCGCGTGGGCCGAGAGCCTGAAGGACCTGGCGCCCGACCTTCTGGTGGCTACCGGCATAACCTCGGCCCAGAGCGTGGGTCGCGAGGCGAGCACCATCCCTCCCAAATACCGCCACCTCATGGCCGTGGCCGCGGCCCTCGGACGGGGACAGGCCAACTGCGCCCGCTCCCAGGCCTATATGGCCAAGGAGGCTGGCGCCACGCGCGAGGAGGTGATCGACAGCGTCCGCATCGCGCGCCACCTCGCCGCGGCGGGCATTCTCGACGCGGCATCTGATCTATTGAAAGACCTCGCAGGGTGACAAAGATAGTGAGGAGCGGGCGGCCACGGTGGAGCTCATTCGGCTTCCCGCTCCCTGTCCCTTTTTGAAGACAAGGAGGAACCTACCATGACTGAGCACAAGCACCATTATTCACCGCCGCAATGGGCCTTCGACTTTCACGGCCACATCTGCCCGTTCATGCCGCTGGGCTACCGCATGGGTATCCTGGCTCTCGACAGGCTCGGCATCGAACGGGAGAAGGACCACGGCCTGCACCTCTTTCTGGAGATCGGGGAGGCCCACCCTCAAACCTGCATGGGCGACGGCCTCCAGGTGGCGACCGGAGCAACCTTCGCCAAGGGTCTCATGGAGAAGACCTACTGGGGCAAACTCGCGACGACCTTCTGGTACCCGGGCAAAACCCCCGTGAGATTTGCGCTCAAGCCCGCTTTTCTCAGCGAGATAGATCGGAA
>JAKAJA010000210.1 GCA_021814085.1 Acidobacteriota bacterium
GAGGTCTACCCCCGCAACCACGAAGCGGAGGCTGGACCCTTGGCAGGCGTGGGTGTTCGGTTCGAGGACGTTCAGGTTTCATAGCGCGGCACTGGGCCGCAATCCCTCAGACGCCCCGCCCGTGGGCCTTGTACGCGGGCAAGGAGGACTCACATGACGGAAAAGAACGGCAACACGACGACCAACGGCACCCCCAAGGCCCGCCCCGCGTGGGAAGTGTTCTTCGTGGGCGAGGACGGCAAGGTCATGGAACGGACCTGGGAGGACAAGGAGCGCGGCACCCAGGGTACGACCTGGAACAAGCGCGGCGCCCTCTGGGCCGACATCACCAAGGACGGCGCCCCCGTCCTGCGCGGCATCATCACCCTGCTCGACGGGACCGAGATCCGCGTCAAGCTGGTCGCTCCCCGTGCCAAGAAGGAGAAGGTGGCCTAGACAAGACCGCACTGCGGCCGACGGCCCGGTCCCATAGAAGGGGCCGGGCCTTTTTCGCGCCGCCGGAAGGGGCCAGCGCCTCTCCCGGACTCTCCCCTTATAAACGGCGCTCTAAAATCGCCGAGGTTCGACGAAAAGGGCGTAGGCAAGGGTCGGGTTTAGGGCGCCATCGAGATTCACGCCTCTAAGAGCACAGCGGTCTTGACTGCATCCCACTACTACACTATATTGTGTATCTATTTGGTAAGGGATCTTGCATGGCGACCCTGCGTTCTGAACTTGCTCCGGGCCACTGCCCAGCCAAACCGAAGCTGGGGGCGCGACCCCTCCTCACGGGTGGCCAGACAGAGAGCCTCCAACGCCTCTTCAAGGTGCTTGCCAACGATAGCCGCCTCCGGCTTCTCCATGCCCTGGTCAAGGCGGGTGAGCTCTGCGTGTCCGACCTCGCCGAAAAGGTGGGCATGACCCAGCAGGCAATCTCGAACCAGCTTCGGAGGCTGTCGGACGCCGGAATCCTGGCGAGCCGGCGAGACGGGCTGAGGATCTATTACACAATTGTGGACCCCTGCGTACCCAATCTCCTCGACCAAGCCCTCTGTCTAGTCGAAGACTCCCCGAGGCGCCGGCCATGAAGCTCTTGGGCCGTTGCTTCCCTTCGAGGTCAGGCAGCCGAGGCGTCTGCGCTTCGAGCTTGCTCCTTGGCGTGGCATTCCTGGGCCTTGCACTCCTCGCCTCGTGCGGCCCGGCTGCTTCCGCTCCGAGTACGCCGGCCATGGCCAAGAAAGTGGCGGTCCCCCTTCCGCTTGTTCCCGTGGATGAGCTGGCCAGCAAGCCCGAATCCTTCCCCGGGCAGATCAACGTCTCGGGCAGGATCATCGAAGTCAGTCCCGGCGGCGACGGCTTTACGCTGGGGTGCGAAGATGCATGCGTGCGCATCCCGGTGCGCTTCAAGGGAAAGGCGCCCGAAGCCCAAGCGGATGTCGTCGTGCGGGGACGCGTGACGAAGAACCTTGAGGGACTCTATGTCGTCGAGGCTGACTCCGTGGACCGGCCATGAAGAGGCGCCTTTTCCTCATGGCAGGGGCCGCCATCCTGATTCTGGCCGTGCACGCAGGCTACTCCGTGTGGCACGCCCAGCGTATTGCAGCCAAGTGGGCTCCTTCGGACCAGCCCCCTGCCCCTTCTCTTTACATCACGAGCGGGGACATATTCCTGGGACTCTCCTACGCCCTTGCTGGGGCATTCACCGCCTATGCCCTCACGCGAACGCTGGAGGGCCGCAAAGCCGGAGTAGCGGGCACCATGGGCGGCCTCACCCTGACCGGCCTGCTCTACTTTGGGGGGTGCTTCCTCATAGGGTGCTGCGGTTCCCCCATGCTTGGGGTCTATCTGGGCCTCTTCGGCGACCGGTTCCTCGGCGTCACTAAGCCGCTGGTGCTCATCCTCACGGCGCTTTCCGTAGCTTTGGGATGGTGGTGGCTGGAGCGTCGGGCCAAGAAGGGCGCCCCCTGCTGCGGGGACGAAGACTGCCATGCTTGAGCGCCCGATGATTACAGCCCTCGGCGAGATTCGAGAAGGCATGCGCTTGCCCAAGTGCCACCGGTGTGGGTGCATGCAGGGTGCCTTAGATACGCTGTCCGGCCTGCCTTCGGAACACGCAGTACCCACCGCGGTGCGGCCCGAGCTCGAAGCTTGGCACGCGCAGATGGAAGCCATCCGCTATCCCTGTCTGGGCTGCGAGAAGTGCTACCCCGCCGATGCGCTGAACGCTCTCCACGAGGCCCTGCCCGGCCTGTCCGTGGTCGAGCAGTCCTGCGTCTTGGGCGACCAGCGCCCCGATTGGCCGCCGGTCCCTGGCGAGTATTTCAACCTGTGCCGGGGCGACGTCTGCACGGTGGCCGTCTCCACCCTCGCCAGCCCGGATCTAGCACAAGTGCTCGCCGATGAAGCCCCTCCCGAGCTCTGCATCGTTGGCAAGACCGAGACGGAGAACATCGGCCTCGACAAGGTCATCAGGAACACCGTGACCAATCCCGCCATTCGCCACCTAATTCTCGCGGGGCGAGAGCCCATGGGGCACCAGTCGGGGAAGACACTTCTGGCGCTGGCCGACCGGGGCGTGGACGAGTCCATGCGTGTCATCGGGTCGGGTGCACCGCGCCCCTTCCTGCGGAACGTAACCCGCGAGGAGGTGGAGGCGTTTCGGTCCCAGGTGACCGTGGTGGACATGATCGGCTGCGAGGATGCCTCCGCCGTCCTCACGAAGATCCAGGAGGTTGGGAAGGTCAGCCCTTCGGCGAGCCCATCATGCGGTTGCATGAGCTGCGGCACCCCTCCGCCTGCGCTTGAGGTGGACCTGCCTCCCGTCATCAAAGCCGAGGAACCGAGTGCCGTCGGTATGGACCCGGCGGGCTATTTCGTCATCCTCGCGCTTCTTGGCAAGGGGGCACTTCGCGTCGAGCACTACGACTACCAGAACCGGCTCCTTCATGTGGTGGAGGGCAAGACGGCGCGAAGCCTGTACTGGACCATCCTCCGGTTGGGATGGGTGTCGGAGCTGCTTCATGCCGCCTACCTCGGCAAGGAACTCGCCAGGGCGGAGCAAGCCCTGGAGACGAGCTCACCCTTCGTTCAGGACGGAGCTACCAAGTAGGTCCAAGGCCATACTGTGGCCATGGGCCTTAATGTGCAGGGATCGCGCTCGGCCCACATCGGGACTTGCGGGAACAACCTTGCTTGCTGTAGTGTTGGGGGTCTTGAGGTGCAGCAGGAAATGAGACGGCGTTTCACGCGTTCACTAGGCACCATTCTTCTCCTCATCCTCTCCACATGGGGCGGGGTGTCGCCGCGTGTCTGGTGCAGCGCTCCTGGGGGTCATGCGGCTCTTGAAAGCCTATTCGAACGTTGCTGCCAACACACTGGCCAGTCGTGTCTCAGCTCAGAAACGCCAGACTCCACTGTCCGGGCCGACGTTCCTTTCGCTCAGGCCGGCGCAACGACTTCACTGCAATTTTCGGCTGGGGACCGCTGCACCGACTCCCTCCTAAGAGCCATGCCCGGATCGACTTCCGCGTCCGGTCGCATGGTCACGTCACCCGTCCATCCTGGCGGGGTCCTTCCTTTGGCGGCTCCTCGCTTGCATACCTCTCCGCGTACCGCATCAGCAGGTTTCGGCCCACCTGATTTACTCCCAATCCGCCCCGCCCCTCTTCGAATCTAGTTTCGACCCTTCCGTAACAGGCCATCCCTCGCGCACCGAACCCGTTCGGCGCACAGGGCCTTGGAAGTCCGCGATCCTGATTTTCGGAGATGCTATGTTCAAGAGCTGTATTGCTTTAGTGGTCGGGCTGGCCCTGACTGTCACTTCAGGCGCCCAGGTAGAAGGCAAGCGATTTTCGCTGGAAGACCTCCTGGGAGTCGCTCGTGAGCGGAGCCCCGCCATCCTGGCTGCCGAGCAACGCGTGGAGGCGCTTCATGGAGAACGCACCTCCGCTGCCACGCCGGCCAGTCCCGACGTGGAGTTCTCCAGGGGGACGGGCCAGACTCTCGATGGTTCCGCCAACCGACAGGAACACGGTTGGGCCGTCTCACAGACCATCGAGTGGCCAGGGCGTTGGCATGCGCGCATAAAGGCAGCCGATGGGATGTTGGAGGCTGGCCGGGCGGGGAGTCTGGCCACCAAAGCGGATGTCCTGGCCTCTGTTCAAGAGCAGTACTTCGGCATCCTATTTTCGCAAAAGGAGGCGGCCCTGCTCGAGGACCAGGCGGCGGCGGCCGAGAGTCTTCTCACCCTAGCGGAGAAGAGGGTCCAGGTAGGAGAAGCGCGGGAGTTGGACCGGATCAAGGCCCGCGTTGAAGCACTTCGCACCGAGCGCAAGCTCGAATCGGCACGCAGCGAAGTCCGCGTCCGGAAAGCGGTCTTGGACCAGTTCCTGCTGGGCGCGTTGGGAGAGCAGTATGAATTGCTGGGCGGGTTCACGCTGCCGGCCGCGGTGCCAGCGAGAGACACCGTGCTCACTCGCCTGCTCTCGGCCAGTCCGGCTCTTCGGGAGGCCAGGGCCCGAGCTGAGGCCTCAGAGTGGACGCTCAAGGCCGAACGGCAAGGTC
>JAKAJA010000211.1 GCA_021814085.1 Acidobacteriota bacterium
GGATGACCCTGGGCGACCTGCTCTCCCTCCCCGGCGCCGTCCAGGTCGGCCTCAACCCCACGCTCGAAGATGCCGCGGGGGTCCTCCTCCAGGAGGCTCTCGGACTGGCCCTGGACGGGTTCCTCATGACCCGGCACGAGGAGGGGAGGCGCCTCAAGGATCAGTTCGACCGCGGGGAGGGCTCCCTGGCCGCGTTTCTCGAACGGCTTGATCCGCTCCTGCCCGCGCAGGTGGAGGCGGCGCGCCTGAAGCTGGCCCAGCGCGTGGCTCAGCTCGCGGTGAGCGTCGATCCGGCGCGCCTGGAACAGGAAGTCGCCCTGGCGGCGGAGCGGGCCGACGTGGCGGAGGAGTTCGAGCGCCTCAAGTCCCACCGCCAGGCCCTCACGGTCCTCCTGGCCGAAGGGGTGACGGACAGGGGCAAGCGCCTGGACCACCTCCTCCAGGAAATGCAGCGAGAGATCTCCACCCTCCTGGCCAAGGCGGGCCTCATGGAGATCACCCAGATCGGGCTGGACATGCGTCTCCTCGTGGAGCAGCTGAGGGAACAGGCGCAGAACGTGGCGTGATAAGGGGTGAGTAGGAGAGTAGGGGAGTAGGTGAGTAGGAATTGGAGATTTGCGATTCAAGACAGGATGATAGGGTGATCATGTGAGCGGGAACGAGGAAGTAAAGGCGACGGGAGGCATCCTCCTGGTCCTCTCGGCCCCCACGGGCGGGGGGAAGACGACCATCGCCCACCGCCTGGTGAAAGAGGACCCGAGGATCCGCTTCTCCGTGTCCCACACGACCCGCCGGCCCCGGCCGGGGGAACGGGAAGGGGTGGACTACCATTTCGTGGATGACGCCGCCTTCTCCGCCATGGTGGAGGCGGGGGAGTTCCTCGAGTGGGCTCAGGTCCACAACCACAGGTACGGGACCCATCGCTCCCAGCGGGACGACGCCATCGGCCACGGCGAGACCCTCCTTCTGGACATCGACGTCCAGGGCGGGCTCCAGGTCAAACGGGCGGACCCCGGGGCGGTGCTGGTCTTCATTCTTCCTCCGAGCCTGGACGTGCTCCTGGACCGCCTGGGCCGGCGGAGCGAGGAACCGGGGTTCGACCTGCCCACCCGGCTCCGGTCCGCGCTAAAAGAACTTGAATCGGCAAGCGTTTACGATTATAATGTGTTAAATGGGGACCTGGACACGGCGGTCCGCCAAGTGAGGAGCATCCTGGAAGCGGCCCGCCTGAGGCCCTCGGGAATTTCGGGTTATGCCCACCGGTTGAATGAAGAAATAGCCCTTTGGCTGAGGAGTCACGATGTTCATCGTTTCTGAGAAGATCGGCAGCAAGTACCGCTTCGTCAACCTTTGCGCCCAAAGGACCCGGCAGATTCTCGAAGGGGCCCAGCAGCGCGTGGAAGTTGGCATCAACAAGCCCGCCTACGTGGCCATGCAGGAAGTCATCCAGGGCAAGGTGGAGTGGACCTACAGGGAGACGGTCCCCCCCGAAGCGCCGGACGCCGGGGAGATCCTCCAGGTCGAGGTGGGTCCCTAATCCCCGTGGTCGGCTGTCCTGCCACCCCAGCGTCATGACCGCTGAAGAATCCTACCGATCCCGGCCCCGCCACACGGGGGGCGCCTTACCATGCGCAGCCTGACTTACCCTTCCGAATTCCTCCAGCAGGTCCTGGGTCAGGACCTGAAGGGAGGGGACTTCCTGGAAGATGCCCTCGGCGTCCGCCTCTCCTCCAGGGGCGAGACCCTCCTCGTGGAAGGCCCCGAGGACGGGGCGGAGGTCTGCGGCGGCCTCGTGGACCAGCTCCACAAGCTCTTCCAGGCGGGCATCCGGCTCGGCAAGGGCGACTTGAAGACCGTCTACAACCTCAGAGACGAGGGCTTTCGCGGGGACGTCCTGGAATTCTACCGAGATGCGCGCATCCAGTGCGCCTCGGGCCGGACGGTCTTTCCCAAGGGGCTAAACCAGGGCCGCTACGTCCGCGAGATCCGGGACAAGGACGTGGTCTTCGGCATAGGACCAGCGGGGACGGGCAAGACCTACCTCGCCGTGGCCATGGCCGTGGCCGCCCTGAAGGAGAAGCGGGTCAAGCGCATCATCCTCACCCGCCCAGCCATCGAGGCGGGGGAGAAGCTGGGGTTCCTCCCCGGCGACATCGCCGAGAAGGTGAATCCTTACCTGCGCCCCCTCTACGACGCCCTCTTCGACCTCATGGAGACGGAGCGCGTCCACAAGAACATCGAGACCGGGGTCATCGAAATCGCCCCCATCGCCTTCATGCGGGGCCGCACCCTCAACGATTCCTTCATCATCCTCGACGAGGCGCAGAACACCACACCGGACCAGATGAAGATGTTCCTCACCAGGCTCGGGTTCAACTCCAAGACGGTCATCACGGGGGACGTGACCCAGATCGACCTGGACCCCTCGCGAAAGTCGGGTCTCATCGACGCCGCGGAAGTCCTGAAAGGCATCGACGGCCTCGGGTTTACCTACTTCACGGACCGGGACGTGGTGCGGCACCCCCTCGTCCAGCAGATCATCCTCGCCTACGACAAGGCCGGGGGACGGGGGAAGCCCTGAAGCGCCGCCGCTCCTCTGGTAAAATGATCTCCGAAGGGAGCCTCTCGTGTCCATGATCCCATCCGACCCAACGGGCCCGGAAGCCTCGGCCCAGCGGGCTCGCTTCAGGGGTGCGATGAAGGCCGGCGCGAGCCAGCGCGCGGGCCACTTCCTTCGGGAAAACGAGTGGTTCTGGGCTGCCGCATTCCTCCTCCTGGTCTTCGCCATGTTCGCCCGCCAGTTCCGGGTGCAGCCGCCCCCGTCACTGCCCATGGGCGGTGTGTATTCGCATGACATACGGGCCCCCTTCGACCACCAGATCGTGGATCGCCTGGCCACGGAAGAAAAACGCGCCGAAGCGCGGTCCAAAGTCCTCCCGGTCTATAACTGGGACTCGGGCATGGCCGACGATCTGGCCCGCAACGTGAGCACCTCCTTCGCCGCGGCCAGGGCGAACCTGGATGAGTTCCAGCGCTTCCTGAAGACGACGCCCGAGCGGGATCGCAGGCAGGAGGCGGAGGAGCAGTTCCTCAAGCGCCTCTCGGACAACCTCGGTGGAGGCCTGTCCCGCTTCGCCCTGAAGCAGCTCCAGGCGGAAGGCTTCACCGTCTCCCTCGAACAGACCGTGAGGGACATGCTCTCCCAGGCGGAGCACCGCAAGATCTATCCCGACGGGGACCCCATCGGCAGCGCCGACGCCGTCTTCGTGCAGGACATCCGCCGCCAGGGGCTGAGCTGGACGCAGAAGCACCCCTCGGCGAGTGACATCGTCTCCCTGGACGAGGCGCGCAGGCTGCCCGGCACCATGGCCGAGGAACTCCTAGGCGTCTCTGGCCAGCTCCGCGGGGCAGTCGAGGAGTATGTCCGGTCCCTCATCCGTCCCAACCTCACTTTCGATAGCAAGGAGACAAGCAGACGGCAGGCCGCCGCGGCGGCCCAGGTGGCTCCCCTCGTGGTGGTCGTGAAGAAGGGCCAGATCATCCTGAAGGCGGGGGAGAAGGCGGACGAGGCCGCAATCCAGAAGATCGACGCCTTCCAGCAGGCGAGCCACGCCAGGATCAACGTCCCCCTCCTGGCCGCCCTCTTCTTCCTGCTGCTCCTACTCCTGGCCTTCACCTTCATGTACTTGAAGACTTACAGGAAGCAGCACTGCCCCAACCTCAATCTCTTCGTCCTCACCCTCCAGATCACGGCGGTATTCCTCGTGGTGGCTCAGGCCCTCCACGCCCTGCTCCTCCTGGCCGCGGAAGGGGCCAAATCTCCCCTCGCGGAACAGCCGCAGAGCCTCATGTTCCTCATCCCCGTCGCGGCGGGGGCCATGCTCATGACCCTCTTGGTGGACCGGCACATCGCGGTGGTCTACGCGCTGCTCTACTCGGTCCTCTTCGGCATCCTCATGGAATTCAGCTTCCCCATGCTCCTCTACTGCATGCTCTCCTGCTTCACCGCCATCTACGCCTCGGCCAAGCTGGCCCAGAGGACGGCGCAGTGGAAGGCCAGCTTCCTCGTGGGTGCGGTGAACGCGGCCGTGGCCGCTGGGGTGGTCGTGGCCACGTCGGGCTACGCCGAAGTCAGCCTGGAAAAGCTCTGGTTGCCCGCGGGACTGGCCTTCCTCGCCGCGTTCCCCCTCTCCACCATGCTCGTATCCACCCTTCTTCCCCTCTTCGAGAGCGCCTATGCCATCCTCACCGAGGTGCGTCTCCTCGAGCTCTCCAACATGAACCATCCCATCCTCCGCAGGCTCGCCATCGATGCCCCGGGGACCTACAACCACTCCATCATGATGTCGACCCTCTCGGAGGCGGCCGCCAACGCCATAGGGGCGAACGCCCTCTTCTGCCGGGTGGCCTGCTACTACCACGATATCGGCAAGATGCTCTTTCCCTCCTATTTCGTCGAAAACCAGCAGCCCGGCCAGAACCCGCACGACAAGCTTCAGCCCAGAATCTCCGCCCTCATCGTGTCCGCCCATGTGAAGGAG
>JAKAJA010000212.1 GCA_021814085.1 Acidobacteriota bacterium
CCCGAGCCGTTTGGCCATGCGCCGGGTGATGTCGTTGGCCACCGGAATGTAGGGCGGGACAGGGGGATGATCCTCCGGTGTCCGGGACGTGACGGTGAGGGAGAAGGGCCACCACCATCGGCGCCGGAGGACCATGCGGGTCCGGTTGTCGTCGGTCTGCATGAACAGGAGGATGATCGTCTTGCGCGCCCGGCCTAGGGGCCAGAGGGTCCTCAGGAAGTGGTGGGGGCGCCGGATGCAGTTCCCGATCCATTTGAGGGGTCTTGTGATCCTTGTCCCACCATCCGTAAGGGGGGTTGCCAGCATGCACATGGCGTCCGACCCCTTGGAGTAGCGCACGGGTTCCACCCGGGTCCCGTCCTCCAGAAAGAAGTGGGAGGTGATGGCGATGCCCGTGCTGTGCTCCGGCTCGCCCTTCCAGGCCGTGACGCCCAGGAGGGCTTCGCTGTTGGTCCTGGTGAAGTTGCCCAGCTGTTCCGAGAGGCGGGGGAGGGTTCCTCGGCGCTTGCATTCCAGGAGGAGCGGCACGGTGCCCAGTGCTCCCCCGGCCAGGACGACCCCGCCCGCTTCGATGGTGCGGCGGCCCTTGAATAGAAGCGAAGTGCTGCGCTCCACGTGGAGACGGTAGCCGCCCTCTTTCATGGACTCCATGAACCGCACGCGAGTTTCAGGGAGGATTTCCACGCCGAGCTTCTCGGCGAAGTAGAGGTAGTTCTTGTCGAGGGTGTTCTTGGCGTTGTAGCGGCAACCCACCATGCACCCGCCGCAGAAGTTGCAGCCTGTGCGCTCGGGCCCCTCCCCGCCGAAGTAGGGGTCCGGCACTTCCTTTCCCGCCTCGCCGAAGAAGACCGCCACGTCCGTGGGATGAAAGGTCTTGGCGCATCCCATCTCCGCGGCGACCTCCCGGAGGGCGTCGTCGGCCGGGGTCAGGCGCGGGTTGGCGGTGACCCCCAGCATCCGCCGAGCCGTTTCGTAGTGCGGCGCGAGAGTTCGCTCCCAGTCGTTCAGGTCCTTCCACTTGGGATCGAGGAAGGCCGGGCGGTTGGGGATCATGAGGGTGTTGGCGTAGACCAGGCTGCCGCCCCCCACGCCCGTTCCGTGGAGCACGAGAACGTCGCGCAAGAGCGTGAGGCGCTGGATGCCATGGCACAGGAGGCCCGACATCCAGAAGGCCTTGCGTAGCCTCCAGTTGGACTTGGGGAAATCCTCCGGAAGCCACCGCTTCCCCATCTCCACGACGAGGACGCGGTAGCCCTTCTCGGCAAGCCGCAGTGCGGCCACCGAGCCGCCGAATCCGGACCCGACGACGACGTAGTCGTAGCGCTCGGCCATGAGACCTCCATCGGCATAAAGTGACAGAGCCGGGCCCGGGATGCAACGGAGGGCCGGGTTGGAGTACACTCCACCACCGTGCATCACCGCGGACGGCGGGGGCCGGGGAGGAGGACCCATGTGCGGCATCTTCGGAATCGTCACCACGCGCGAACAGCAGCTCGGACCCATCCTCGTCGAGGCGGGAAAGCGCCTCTCCTACCGTGGATACGACTCGGTGGGGTGCGCCGTCATCGGGGCCGACCAGGCCATCGACCTCCGCAAGGACGTGGGCAAGGTTGAGGATGTGGCGCGGCGCCACGCCATCGCCGAGATGCGCGGCCTTCGCGGCATGACCCAGCTGAGGTGGGCCACCTTCGGCGCCCCGTCCCATGCGAACGCCCAGCCGCACCTGGACTCCGATGGCGACATGGTGGGGGCGCACAACGGCAACGTGGTGAACAATGTGGAGCTGCGCGCGGAGTTCGTTGCCGAGGGAATGACCGTGCGCTCCACCAACGACGGAGAGTCCTGCGTCCACGCCGTGGAGCGCTACGTGAAGCTGGGCCTGGGCATGGTGGACGCCATCCGGAAGGCCTACGACGACCTGGAGGGGGACTACGCGTTCGTCATCGGGCGAAAGGGCGAGGACTGCCTCTACGCCTTCAAGAAGGGCTCGGGCCTCGTGGCCGCCATCGGGGACGGCTTCACCTGCGTGGGATCGGACCTGCCCAGCCTCCTCCCCCTGACCCGCAAGATCGTCCGCCTGCGGGACGGCGAGATGGTGGTCCTCCGGGGCGACGGCCTCGAAGTGCGGCACGTCTCCGATGGCGAGGTGGTGGAACGCGAGGTGGAGGAAGACTCGGAGACCATGGAGGCCGCGCAGAAAGGCGGCTACCCCCACTTCATGCTCAAGGAGATCCACGAGCAGCCCAAGGTCGCCCAGGACCTCATCCACCTCCTCAACGCATCCAAGCACCTGGACCGCTTCGTGAACCGGCTGAAGGGGGCGCGGAACCTCTACCTCGTGGGGTGCGGCACAAGCTACCACGCCTGCATCCTGGGCGCCGTGTACCTGGCCCGCCTGGCGGGGCGCCCCGCCGTCCCCATCCTGGCCCCCCAGTTCCTGGCCCAATACCTTCCGGCACTGGGGCCTGATGACGTGGGGATCTTCGTGAGCCAGAGCGGGGAGACGAAGGACGTCCTCAACGCCCTTCAGGCGGCCAGGGCCAAGGGCGCGGGGATCCTGGGGCTCGTGAACGTCCTGGGCTCCACCCTCATGCACGCCAGCGAGTCCTACCTGCCCCTCGCCTGCGGGTACGAGATCAGTGTCCCCGCCACCAAGACCTTCGTGAACCAGTGCGTGGCCTTCCTGGCCATCGCCCTGCGCGCGGGGGGCCATGGGATGGAGGTGCTGAAGGACCTGCCCGGCCTCATCGAGCGCACCCTCCAGGGGGTGGACGTCCCCGTGCGCGACCTTGCCCCCGCCCTCATGGGACAGGAGGACATGTACTGCCTGGGCTACGGCCTCACCTATCCCATCGCTTTGGAAGGGGCCCTCAAACTCAAAGAGGTGACCTACGCCCACTGCGAGGGGATGCTCTCCACGGAGTTCAAGCACGGCCCCCTCTCCGCCGTGGACGAAGGCTTCCCCATCCTCTTCGTGGGGGGGGCCGAGGACACGGGTCTCCTCGTAAGCGGCATCAACGAGAGCGCCTGCCGGGGCGCCCGGACCGTCGTCATCTCCCAGGAGGAGCCGCGCCTCAGGGCCAACGCCCACCACATGCTCGTCCTCCCCGGCGCCGATCCACTCCTGGCTCCCATCCTCGCGGTCCTGCCCCTCCAGCTCCTGGCCTACCGCCTGAGCGTGGCCCGCGGCTACGACCCCGACTTCCCCAGGAACCTCAGTAAGACACTCACCGTAGACTAAAGGCCGGGAGCGGGGAGAAGGGGAGCAGGAAGCAGGAAGAGGGAACCGAACAAACAGAAAGAATCGACCTTCAAGGTTGGTGTTCGTTTGTTCTTCCTCCCCGCTCCCCGCTCCCTGCTCCCGATTAGAGGTAAGATACTCACCGGAAATGGGGTGCACACAACTTTTTCGGAGAGCCCATGGCCGACCTGAAAGGTAAAACGATCTTCATCACGGGGGCCTCGCGGGGCATCGGCAAGGCCATCGGCCTGAGGGCCGCGAGGGACGGGGCCAACGTGGTCATCGCCGCCAAGACGACAGAGCCCGACCCCAAACTCCCGGGGACCATCTACACCGCTGCGGAGGAGATGGAAGCCGCGGGCGGCAAGGCCCTGGCCCTCAAGGTGGACATCCGCGACGAGGAGCAGGTGAACGCGGCGGTGGCCAAGGCCGTGGAGGCCTTCGGGGGCATCGACGTCCTCGTGAACAACGCCAGCGCCATCAACCTCCGGCCCACCCTCGAACTCCCCGTGGCACGTTTCGACCTCATGTTCCAGGTGAACGCCCGCGCCACGTTCGTATGCTCCAAGGCCTGCCTGCCCTACCTGCTCAAGGCACCGAACCCCCACATCCTCACCCTCTCGCCGCCCCTCAACACGGACCCCAAGTGGTTCGCGGGCATCGCTCCGTACACCATGACCAAGTACGGCATGACCATGATCGCCCTCGGCCTCGCGGGGGAGTTTCGCAAGGAGGGGCTCGCCAGCAACGCCCTCTGGCCCCAGACGGTCATTGCAACGGCCGCCGTCCAGAACCT
Organism: Acidobacteriota bacterium; assembly: GCA_021814085.1. Lineage (GTDB taxonomy): Bacteria > Acidobacteriota > UBA4820 > UBA4820 > DSQY01 > JAKAJA01. The sequence goes on from JAKAJA010000212.1 coordinate 4,038, forward strand.
CCTGGGAGGCGACGAGACCATCAAGAAGAGCCGCACACCCGACATCATGGCCGACGCGGCCCACGTCATCCTCACCACCCCCAGCCGCGAACTCACCTGCCGCTGCCTCACCGATGAGGAGGTCCTCCGCGGCGCCGGTGTCAGCGACTTCTCCCACTACGCCGTCACCCCGGGCGTCGAGCCCATGCAGGATTTTTTTCTGTAGGCGTAAACGGGAAGGGGGTTCCCTAGACCCGCTCGAAGATCCTCTCGGCCTCACCGAGTTCGCGGGCGCTGGGGGTGAGGAGGGTCTTGGCGTTGATTCGGAGCTTGCTCCCCGACCGCATGGCGGCGCGGACCTCGGCCTCGCTCACGAAATCCAAAACATCCTGCTTGGAGGCGTTGGCCGGGGCGTTCACGGCGTTGGCGCCCACCCTGGGTGCGGTCGCGGCTGCGGCAGCCTGGGACGGTGCGGCGGGGCCGAACTTGTGGGCCACGAACTGCCGGGCCGCCTCGTCCACGGC